>NZ_JAJJBY010000016.1:0-104338 GCF_022625245.1 Bacillus sp. TL12
TATATTCAGGCATAAAGGCATCATTTAAAACAACTATTGGAAAACTGCGAAAAACTTCGCTTTGAACTACTTCTTGAATTAATTCTCTTGCAGATATTTCTCCATAATCCCTAATAAATACTTTTTTATCTAATGGGAACTTCCACACATTCAACTTTTCCATTTCCTCATTATTATATCCTGCGGCATCTCTTAACCAAAAAACAGCAATATCTTTACTATTGCTAATAACAACTTCATAACAGCGATCATTACCTATTGCATAGGCTTTTAATTCTTTATCCTTTTTCATTGTTATTTGCTCTCTCTAAGCTTCTTATTTTTTATTTTAAACATATAGTGCTATTCAATTTGTATGATAAAAAAGAGCATTTTGTCCCAGATTTTTACGCTTACTACCAGAGCAGATAACAAGTCTAGGAACTGGATGCATGACAAAGTGTTCTAGCCTCGATATAAGAAAAAGTAGCTGTACCTATTTTGTTTGCCTTTCGTCGGAAGAGAGAATGGGGCGTCTTACATTACATACAGACACTACCGAACTCTTATCGTTGTATCCTCTTTGTTGAACGAGAGGAACTGTTTTTGTGAGGACAGTGACAGGAGAATCTCCCACCTCAAGCTCTTGTAGAGGTAGGTGGGAGTAGTTCAATATCTTTAAGGTCTACATACCATTGGGAATATTTTATCATTGTTTAATGTTCAATCTCCTGATACGATTGAACCGTTTAAACCACCTGAAAAGTCTAGTACTGTTAATTCATCAACTAGCTTTTCTCATAACAATTTTTTCCGTACACATTAATATAAGCACAAAGCTCATAAATAAAAAATATATGCTGAATCTTGATAACTGTAAATGATTCATATGCTTTAAAAAATGCTTGATTCATTTATGTAATTCTTTTTAGCTCCATTGATATAGTACCCTAATGAAACCTTGTAGTTACAGGGAAATCCTTGTATATCTATATTTTGAATTATTATCTTAATTTCCTTTCTGATTTGTATATATTTTCACTTCCTCTTTTGAATATAACTAAAACACGAACGTTATCAATAACTAATAAAAAAATATTCGATTATTTGTTGACATTGTTCATGGAATATTGTTAATATAGCCATAGAAACAATATTATATCGCACCTCATATAATCGCGGGGATATGGCCTGCAAGTCTCTACCTAACGACCGTTATTCGTTAGACTATGAGGGAAAGTCACTCGGTATTTTTCTATTCACAAAGGATACGTATGCCTGAGTAGAGCGCTTTCTCTCATAGTAAAAGAGAAAATGTTCTATTTCAGGCTTTTTTTATTTGAATCGGGGGGATTCTAATATGAAATCACTAGTTGGAGTCATAATGGGAAGCACGTCAGACTGGGAAACAATGAAATATGCTTGTGACATTTTAGATGAATTAAATATTCCGTATGAGAAGAAAGTTGTATCCGCTCATCGGACTCCAGATTATATGTTTGAATATGCAGAAACAGCTCGTGAACGTGGATTAAAAGTTATTATTGCTGGAGCTGGAGGAGCTGCTCATTTACCAGGAATGGTTGCAGCGAAGACCAATATTCCTGTAATCGGTGTTCCTGTTCAATCAAAAGCGTTAAATGGTTTGGATTCGTTACTGTCTATCGTTCAAATGCCAGGAGGAGTTCCAGTTGCAACTGTTGCGATTGGTAAGGCTGGTTCAACAAACGCAGGACTACTTGCAGCACAAATACTTGGCTCATTTCATGATGATATACATGATGCACTAGAACTGAGACGAGAAGCAATTGAGAAAAATGTGCGTGAAGGTAGTGAACTAATATGACAAGAATCATTTTACCAGGAAAAACAATTGGAATTATTGGCGGTGGCCAGCTTGGAAGAATGATGGCGCTAGCAGCGAAGGAAATGGGTTATAAAATTGCTGTACTAGATCCGACAAAACATTCACCATGTGCACAAGTTGCTGATATTGAAATTGTTGCATCTTATGATGATTTGAAAGCGATTCAGCATTTAGCAGAAATAAGCGATGTTGTCACATATGAATTCGAAAATATTGATTATAGATGTTTACAATGGCTTGAAAAACATGCGTATTTACCACAAGGCAGTCAGCTACTATACAAAACACAAAATCGCTTTACAGAAAAGAATGCAATTGTAAAAGCGGGTTTACCGGTAGCGCCATATCGACTTGTCCAAAAGCAAGATAGTCTTCTTGAAGCGATTCAAGAACTGTCCTTCCCTTGTGTGTTAAAAACAACAACAGGAGGATATGACGGTAAAGGACAAGTGGTTTTAAGAAGTGAATCAGATGTTGAGAGAGCAAGTGAACTTGCTAGTCAAACTGAATGTATTTTAGAAAAATGGGTGCCATTTGAAAAAGAAATATCAGTGATTGTAACTCGTAGCGTAAGTGGTGAAACGAAGGTATTTCCAGTAGCTGAAAATATTCACGTGAATAACATCTTACATGAATCTATTGTACCAGCTCGCATCACAGAAGCACTTTCACAAAAGGGAATTGAATACGCACAGGTACTTGCGGATGAACTTCAGCTTGTGGGAACACTAGCGGTAGAGATGTTCGCTACTGCAGATGGTGAGATTTATATTAATGAATTAGCACCAAGACCTCACAATTCAGGACATTATACAATCGATGCATGTGAAACAAGTCAATTTGGGCAACATATTCGAGCAATCTGTAATTTACCTCTAGGAGAAACAAATTTGTTAAAACCAGTTGTCATGGTAAACATTTTAGGCGAACATATAGAAGGGGTCCTAAGCCAAGTGAATAGATTTACCGGGTGCTATTTACATTTGTATGGAAAAGAAGAAGCAAAAGCGCAGCGTAAAATGGGGCATGTAAATATTTTAAATGAAAATATTGAAGTTGCTTTAGAAAAAGCGCATAGTTTGCATATTTGGGACCATCAAGAACAACTTTTGGAGGGAAAAAGATGATTAGTCGTTATACACGCCCTGAGATGGGTGCGATTTGGACGGAAGAGAACAAATTTAAAGCATGGTTAGAAGTTGAGATTTTAGCTTGTGAAGCATGGGCTGAACTTGGCGATATTCCAAAAGAAGATGTGAAAAAACTTCGCGAGAATGCAGCATTTGATATTGATCGTATTTATGAGATTGAAAAAGAAACACGTCATGATGTAGTTGCTTTCACTCGTGCAGTATCAGAAACACCAGCATTAGGCGAAGAGCGTAAATGGGTACACTACGGCTTAACATCAACTGACGTGGTTGATACAGCGTTATCTTACATCTTAAAACAAGCAAATGAAATTTTATTAAAAGACTTAGAAAACTTCATTGAGATTTTAGCGAACAAAGCAAAAGAGCATAAATACACAGTTATGATGGGAAGAACACACGGTGTGCATGCGGAACCAACAACATTTGGTTTAAAACTTGGTCTTTGGTATGAAGAAATGAAACGTAACTTAGAGCGTTTCAAGCAAGCAGCTAACACAGTTCGCGTGGGTAAATTATCTGGTGCAGTTGGTACATACGCGAACATTGATCCATTCGTAGAGAAGTATGTTTGTGAAAACTTAGGTTTAGAAGCAGCACCAATTTCAACACAAACATTGCAACGTGATCGTCATGCGCATTACATGTCAACACTTGCACTAATTGCTACATCTATTGAAAAGATTGCGGTTGAAATTCGTGGCCTGCAAAAGAGTGAAACACGTGAAGTAGAAGAGGCTTTCGCCAAAGGACAAAAAGGATCTTCTGCAATGCCGCATAAACGTAATCCAATCGGATCTGAAAATATGACTGGTATGGCTCGCTTAATTCGTGGTTACATGTTAACTGCTTATGAAAATGTCCCATTATGGCACGAGCGTGATATTTCTCACTCTTCTGCAGAACGCGTGATTTTACCAGATGCAACTATCGCATTAAACTACATGTTAAATCGCTTTGGTAATATCGTGAAAAACTTAACGGTATTCCCAGAGAATATGAAGCGCAACATGCAAAGAACATACGGCTTAATTTACTCTCAACGCGTAATGCTTACGCTAATTGACAAAGGTATGGTACGTGAAGAAGCTTATGATATTGTACAGCCTAAAGCGATGGAAGCTTGGGAGACACAAGTACAATTTAAAGAGCTTGTAGAAGCAGATGAGCGTATTACAAGCAAATTAACACAAGAAGAAATCAACGAATGCTTCAACTATGAGCATCATATGCAACATGTTGATACAATTTTTGAACGTCTTGGACTGAACTAATCTGAAAATTTTATATGGCACAGAATAGAGTCATTCTGTGCCATTCTTTATAAAAATACTATTCACATTTTTCAAACTACAGGGGGCTTGCGAAATGCAAAAGCTAGAATTGCTGTATGAGGGTAAGGCAAAAAGGATTTATCGTACAGAAGCAGCAGATATGGTTTGGGTAGAGTACAAAGATAGTGCTACTGCTTTCAATGCGGAGAAAAAAGCGACAATTACAGGAAAAGGTCGTCTGAACAATGAGATTACAACTCTTTTATTCAAAAAGTTACAAGAAGTAGGAATTAAAACACACTTTGTTGAGAAGCTGTCAGACATAGAACAACTTGTGAAAAAGGTAAGTATTATTCCATTAGAAGTTGTCACAAGAAACGTAATTGCGGGAAGTCTTTCAAAACGATTAGGAATGGAAGAAGGAACTGCACTTGCAGCACCAATCGTAGAGTTTTACTACAAAGATGATGATTTAGGAGACCCACTTGTAACAGAAGACCATATTCGTGTGTTAAACGTTGCAACGCCAGAACAAGTAAGTACATTAAGAGAAAAAGCTCTACAAATCAATCAAGTATTGATTGAGCACTTCGCAAGCTGTCGTGTAAGATTAGTAGATTTTAAATTAGAGTTTGGATTAACAGAAGAAGGCGAAATCATATTAGCAGATGAGATTTCACCAGATACTTGTCGTTTATGGGATGAAGAGAGTAATGAGAAATTGGATAAAGATGTATTCCGCCGTGATCTTGGTAATTTAACAGAGGCATATGAAGAAATTTTAAAACGTTTAGGGGGAGCTTCACATGTATAAAGTTAAGGTATATGTAACATTAAGAGAGAGCGTATTAGATCCACAAGGAACAGCAGTGAAAGGTGCTCTTCACAGTCTTTCTTTCACAGAAGTACAAGATGTTCGTATCGGTAAATATATGGAATTAACAATTGACAAATCAGTAACTGACCTGGATAGCAAGGTAAAAGAAATGTGTGAAAAACTATTAGCAAACGTAGTAATGGAAGACTTCCGTTATGAAGTTGAGGAGGTTGTCGCACAGTGAAATTTGCCGTAATCGTTTTTCCAGGTTCAAACTGTGATGT
Organism: Bacillus sp. TL12; assembly: GCF_022625245.1. NCBI lineage: Bacteria > Bacillati > Bacillota > Bacilli > Caryophanales > Bacillaceae > Bacillus > Bacillus sp. TL12. The sequence goes on from NZ_JAJJBY010000016.1 coordinate 5,373, forward strand.
TGATATGTTTCATGCAATTAAAGATGAGCTTGGCGAAGAAGTAGACTACGTTTGGCATGATGCAGAGAATTTAGATGAGTATGATGCGATTCTTTTACCAGGAGGATTCTCTTACGGTGATTATCTTCGCTGCGGTGCCATTTCTCGCTTCGCAAATGCAATGAAGGCAGTACAAAAAGCTGCTGAGCAAGGAAAGCCAATTCTAGGTGTATGTAATGGATTCCAGATTTTAGTTGAATCAGGATTGTTACCAGGTGCATTAATGCGAAATAAAAACTTAAAGTTTATGTGCCGTACTGTTCAGTTACGTGTTGAAAATAACGAAACGATGTTTACATCGCAATATGAAAAAGGTGCAGTAATTAACATTCCAATTGCACATGGTGAGGGAAATTACTATTGTGATGAAGCAACGCTTAAAGAACTAGAAGAAAAGAACCAAATTGCATTCCGTTACGTAGAAAATCCAAACGGAAGCGTTTCAGATATTGCAGGTATTGTAAATGAAAAAGGTAATGTACTTGGCATGATGCCACATCCAGAGCGTGCTGTTGATGAACTTCTTGGCGGCGCTGAAGGTTTAAAAGTCTTTCAATCTATTTTGAAACATTGGAGGGAAACATATGTCGTTAATGCTTGAACCAAATCCAACACAAATTAAAGAAGAACGTATATATGCGGAAATGGGGCTAACAGACGAAGAGTTTGCCATGGTTGAAAAGATTTTAGGACGTTTGCCGAACTACACAGAAACAGGACTATTCTCTGTTATGTGGTCAGAGCATTGTAGTTATAAAAACTCAAAACCGGTTCTTCGTAAGTTCCCAACAACAGGAGATCGCGTATTGCAAGGACCTGGCGAAGGTGCAGGGATTGTGGATATCGGTGATAATCAAGCGGTTGTATTTAAAATGGAAAGTCATAACCACCCTTCGGCAATTGAGCCATATCAAGGTGCGGCAACGGGTGTTGGTGGTATTATTCGCGACGTATTCTCGATGGGAGCGCGTCCAGTAGCATTATTAAACTCACTTCGCTTCGGTGAACTACAATCACCACGCGTAAAATATCTATTTGAAGAAGTAGTTGCAGGGATTGCAGGATACGGTAACTGTATTGGGATTCCAACTGTGGGCGGAGAAGTACAATTTGATCCATGTTATGAAGGAAACCCACTTGTAAACGCAATGTGCGTTGGCTTAATTAATCATGAAGATATTAAAAAAGGGCAAGCACACGGTGCTGGTAACACGGTTATGTACGTAGGTGCTTCAACAGGACGCGATGGTATTCACGGTGCAACTTTCGCATCAGAAGAATTATCTGAGAGTTCAGAAGCGAAACGACCAGCAGTACAAGTAGGCGATCCATTTATGGAGAAACTTCTTATCGAAGCATGTCTAGAGCTAATCCAATCTGATGCTCTTGTTGGAATTCAAGATATGGGAGCGGCAGGTTTAACATCATCTTCTGCGGAAATGGCAAGTAAAGCAGGAATGGGTATTGAAATGTATTTAGATGATGTACCACAACGTGAAACAGGTATGACACCATATGAAATGATGTTATCTGAATCACAGGAACGTATGTTGATTGTGGTGAAAAAAGGCAGAGAGCAAGAAATTGTAGACTTATTTGAGAAGTACGGTTTAGCGGCTGTTACGATGGGGAAAGTAACGGAAGATAAAATGCTTCGCTTATTCCATAAAGGTGAAATGGTAGCAGAAGTACCTGCGGATGCATTAGCAGAAGAAGCACCGGTTTATCATAAACCTTCAAAAGAGGCAGCATATTTTAAAGAGTTCCAAGAAATGAAAATGGAAACACCAAAAGTAGATAACTATAAAGAGACATTACTAGCTTTATTACAACAACCAACGATTGCAAGTAAAGAGTGGGTATATGATCAGTACGATTATCAAGTACGCACAAGCACAGTTGTTACACCAGGGTCAGATGCGGCAGTTGTACGTGTACGTGGCACAGAGAAAGCATTAGCAATGACAACAGATTGTAACTCTCGCTACATTTACTTAGATCCTGAAATGGGCGGTAAAATTGCAGTAGCAGAAGCTGCACGTAATATCGTATGTTCAGGCGGAGAGCCACTTGCAATTACAGATTGCTTGAACTTTGGTAATCCAGAGAAACCAGAAATTTTCTGGCAAATTGAGAAATCAGTAGATGGTATGAGTGAAGCTTGTCGTACACTACAAACTCCAGTTATCGGCGGAAACGTATCAATGTACAACGAACGTAGCGGTGAAGCTGTTTATCCAACACCGACTGTTGGTATGGTAGGTCTTGTTCATGACTTAAAACATGTAACAACACAAGAGTTTAAGGAAGCTGGAGATCTAGTTTATGTAATTGGTGAAACGAAAGCTGAGTTTGGTGGAAGTGAATTACAGAAGATGGTATACGGTAAAATCTTTGGTCAATCACCAAGCATCGACCTAGAAGTAGAATTAAAGCGCCAAAAACAATTACTAGAAGCAATTCAAGCTGGACTTGTTCAATCTGCACATGACGTTGCAGAAGGCGGATTGGCAGTTGCAATTTCTGAAAGTGCAATCGGTGCGAAAGGCTTAGGTGCTACTGTGAAATTAGCTGGGGAAGCAACAGCAGCATTATTCGCAGAATCACAATCACGCTTTATCGTAACAGTAAAACGTGAACAACAAGAAGCATTCGAAAAAGCAGTAGAAGCAATTCAAGTTGGGGAAGTTACAAGTACAAATGAAGTAACAATTCATAATGAAGAAAACGAAGTATTACTTGTAGCAAATGTTGATGAAATGAGAAAGGCTTGGAAAGGGGCAATCCCATGCTTGCTGAAATAAAGGGGTTAAATGAAGAATGTGGCGTTTTCGGAATTTGGGGGCATGAAAATGCAGCACAGGTTACGTACTACGGCTTGCACAGTTTACAGCACCGTGGGCAAGAAGGCGCAGGCATTGTTGTAAATAATGGGGAGAAAATTGTTGGTCATAAGGGGTTAGGTTTAGTATCAGAAGTGTTTTCAAGAGGTGAGCTAGAAGGCTTAAATGGAAGATCAGCAATTGGACATGTACGCTATGCAACAGCAGGCGGAAGTGAAGTAGCGAACGTTCAACCACTACTATTCCGTTTCTCTGATCATAGTATGGCATTAGCTCACAACGGAAATTTAATTAATGCAAAAGTGCTTCGTCGCGAATTAGAGGCAGAAGGAAGTATTTTTCAAACGAGTTCAGATACAGAGGTACTACTTCATTTAATTAAGCGTAATACAAAAGGTTCACTCATTGAGAGCGTAAAAGATGCGTTGAACAAAGTAAAAGGCGCATTTGCGTATCTTTTACTAACAGGTAATGAAATGATCGTTGCGTTAGATCCGAACGGTTTCCGTCCACTTTCAATCGGAAAAATGGGAGATGCGTACGTTGTAGCATCTGAAACATGTGCTTTTGATGTAGTTGGTGCGACATACATTCGTGATGTTGAACCTGGGGAACTACTTATCATTAATGATGAGGGCATTCAAGTAGATCGTTTTACAAATGATGTGGAACACGCAATTTGTAGTATGGAATACATTTACTTTGCACGTCCAGATTCCAATATTGCTGGTATCAATGTTCATGCAGCGCGTAAAAACATGGGGAAAGCTTTAGCAAAGGAAGCTCCTATTGAAGCAGATGTTGTAACAGGTGTACCAGATTCTAGTATTTCGGCAGCGATCGGTTATGCAGAAGCAACTGGCATTCCATATGAATTAGGATTAATTAAAAATCGTTACGTTGGTCGTACCTTTATCCAACCTTCTCAAGAATTGCGTGAGCAAGGGGTAAAAATGAAGCTTTCAGCGGTACGAGGAGTAGTTGAAGGGAAACGCGTTGTAATGATCGATGATTCGATTGTACGAGGAACAACAAGTAAACGTATTGTTCGAATGCTTCGCGAGGCAGGGGCGACAGAAGTGCATGTGAGAATTGCTTCTCCACCACTTAAATATCCTTGTTTCTATGGCATTGATATTCAAACAAGAAAAGAATTAATCGCAGCAAACCACTCTATAGAAGAAATACGTCAAATCATTGGCGCAGATTCTTTAACATTTTTAAGTGAAGATGGTTTAGTAGATGCAATTGGACGCCCATATGAAGGGAAATATGGCGGCTTATGTATGGCGTACTTTAATGGGGATTATCCAACAGCTCTTTATGATTACGAGCAAGAGCTTTTAGAAAGTATGAAATAAAAAAAGTGAGGAGCTTCTACTTTATTTGAAGTAGAAGCTAGCTCTTTTCTAAAGCGCCCGCTTTGGTGGGAGAAATTAAAAGACGAGGTGTAAAAAACGATGGCGAATGCATATAAGCAAGCAGGAGTAGATATTGAAGCTGGATATGAAGCGGTATCTCGCATGAAAAAACACGTACAAACAACAATGAGAAAAGAAGTACTAGGAGGTCTTGGCGGTTTTGGAGGGATGTTTGATCTATCAAAATTTGCATTAGAAGAACCTGTATTAGTATCTGGAACAGACGGTGTAGGTACAAAATTGATGCTCGCTTTCATGATGGATAAACATGACACAATTGGTATTGATGCAGTAGCAATGTGTGTAAATGATATTGTTGTCCAAGGGGCAGAACCGCTTTTCTTCCTTGACTATATTGCTTGCGGTAAAGCAGAACCTAGTAAAATTGAAAACATCGTCAAAGGTATATCAGAAGGTTGTCGCCAAGCTGGCTGTGCGCTAATTGGTGGAGAAACAGCTGAGATGCCAGGTATGTATTCCACTGAAGAGTACGACTTAGCAGGCTTTACGGTTGGTATTGTTGATAAAAAGAAAATTGTAACGGGTCAGTCTATTGAAGAAGGTCATGTGTTAATTGGTTTAGCATCTAGCGGTATTCATAGTAATGGTTATTCTTTAGTGCGCAAAGTGTTATTAGAAGACGGACAGCTATCTTTAGATCGTATACATGGTCGTTTAGAACTACCTCTTGGTGAAGAACTATTAAAGCCAACGAAAATTTATGTCAAACCTATTTTAGAACTATTGAAGAAATATGAAGTGTATGGCATGGCTCATATTACAGGTGGCGGTTTTATTGAAAATATTCCACGTATGTTGCCAGAAGGAATCGGTGCGGAAATTGAACTAGGTTCTTGGCAAATTCAACCGATTTTTAGCTTGCTTCAAGAGGTTGGAAAACTAGAAGAAAAAGAGATGTTCAATATTTTTAACATGGGTATTGGTATGGTAGTGGCAGTAAAAGAAGAAGATGCAAAAGATGTTGTTAAGCTTCTTGCAGAGCAAGGAGAAAAAGCACACATCATTGGGCGCACTGTAAAAGGATCAGGTGTCACTTTTCATGGAGGCACAGAACTATGAGTAGATTGGCAGTTTTTGCCTCAGGAAGCGGCTCTAACTTCCAAGCGCTAATGAATGCAGTGGAAGAAAAAAGCTTACAAGCTGATATTAGTTTACTAGTATGTGATCAACCTGAGGCACGTGTTATCGAACGAGCGCATTATCATCATGTTCCATGCTTTGCTTTTTCAGCGAAAGAATATCAATCAAAAGAAGCGTTTGAAAATGAGATACTAAAAAAACTGCGAGAATACGAGATCGATTGTGTTATTTTAGCGGGATATATGCGTCTTATCGGGCCAACATTATTAGAAGCATATGGCGGGAAAATCATTAATATTCATCCATCATTATTGCCAAGTTTTCCAGGGAAAGATGCTGTCGGTCAAGCGTTAGAGGCAGGAGTGAAAGTAACAGGAGTGACAATTCACTACGTAGATGCAGGGATGGATACAGGACCGATTATTGCACAAGAAGCAGTAAATGTTTCTGACGTGGATACGAGAGAGAGTTTACAAAAGAAAATTCAGCAAGTTGAACATAGATTGTACGTAGATACGGTGAACGAAATCGTTCAATATATGAAAGAGAAGACTGTTAAATAACATTCAACTAGGGGTGAAGGATAAATGAAAAAGCGTGCATTAGTAAGTGTTTCAGATAAAACAGGTGTTGTAGAGTTTGTTAAAGGGCTACTTGAACAAGGGATTGAAGTTATTTCAACAGGTGGAACGAAAAAATTATTGGAAGAAAATAGCTTGCAAGTAATTGGGATTTCTGAGGTAACAGGATTCCCGGAAATTATGGATGGTCGTGTGAAAACATTACATCCAAACATTCATGGTGGTTTACTTGCAGTACGTGATAATGAAACGCATGTAGCACAGATGAATGAATTAGGCATTCAGCCAATCGACTTTGTTGTTGTAAACTTATACCCATTTAAAGAAACAGTTGCTAAACCTGATGTGACATTTGCTGATGCAATTGAAAATATTGATATCGGTGGTCCAACAATGATTCGTTCAGCTGCGAAAAATCATAAATTTGTATCAGTGATCGTTGATCCAACAGATTATGATGTTGTACTAGCTGAGCTAAAAGAAAACGGTGAAGTTACAGACGAAACAAAACGAAAATTAGCAGCAAAAGTATTCCGCCATACAGCGGCATATGATGCATTAATCTCAAACTATTTAACTGAACAAATGGGAGAAGAAAGCCCAGAAACATTAACAGTAACATTCGAGAAAAAACAAGATTTACGTTACGGTGAAAATCCGCATCAAAAAGCAACATTCTATAAAGCGCCATTTGCAGCAACTTCTTCTGTTGCATATGCAGAACAATTACATGGAAAAGAATTATCTTATAACAATATCAATGATGCAGACGCAGCACTTAGCATTGTAAAAGAATTTACAGAGCCAGCAGTGGTAGCTGTAAAACATATGAACCCATGTGGAGTTGGTGTTGGTACTGATATTCATGAAGCATACACACGTGCTTACGAAGCGGATCCTGTATCAATTTTTGGAGGCATTATTGCAGCCAATCGTGAAATTGATAAAGCTACGGCTGAAAAGTTACATGAAATCTTCTTAGAAATTATTATCGCACCTTCTTTCTCACAAGAAGCTTTAGAAGTGTTGCAAAGTAAGAAAAATTTACGTCTGTTAACTGTAAATATTGAAAAAGCAGCAAATGCAAGTAAAAAATTAACTTCTGTACAAGGTGGCCTTTTAGTTCAGGAAGAAGATACACTAGCACTAGATGAAGATGCAATTACAGTTCCAACAAAACGTGAACCAACGGAGCAAGAATGGACCGATTTAAAACTAGCTTGGAAAGTTGTTAAACACGTAAAATCAAATGCGATTGTTTTAGCAAAAGATAACATGACAATCGGTGTTGGCGCTGGGCAAATGAACCGCGTTGGCTCGGCGAAAATTGCCATCTCGCAAGCTGCTGACAAAGCGCAAGGTAGTGCCTTAGCATCTGATGCATTTTTCCCAATGCCAGACACAGTAGAAGAGGCTGCTAAAGCAGGGATTACAGCCATCATTCAACCTGGTGGATCTATCCGTGATGAAGATTCTATTAAAAAAGCTGATGCATATGGAATTACTATGGTGTTCACGGGCGTACGTCATTTCAAACATTAATAGAAATATACAAGTATATGAAATTTTATCGGCGCAAATTCAAATATATCGACCGTTTCTCATGATATATCGGCGTTTCGACATGGGATATCGACTTATCTACAAAATACGACACGGAAAATAGGCTTGCTCCTATTTTCCGTTTTAAAAAGTGGAGGATAATATATGAATGTTTTAGTAATCGGTCGCGGTGGGCGCGAGCATGCTTTAGCTTGGAAGTTTGCACAGTCTGAGCAAGTGGAGAAGGTGTACGTAGCACCAGGCAATGAAGGCATGAGAGATGTGGCAATGCCAGTTGATATTGATGAAAATGATTTTGATGCACTTGTTCTGTTTGCGAAAGAGAACAATATCGGTTTAACATTCGTTGGTCCTGAAATTCCTCTTATGAATGGAATTGTTGATCGTTTTGAAGCAGAGGGGCTTCGCGTTTTTGGACCGAATAAAGCAGCCGCTGTAATTGAAGGAAGTAAAGCTTTTACAAAAGAGCTTATGAAAAAATACGATATTCCAACAGCAGCATATGAAACGTTCACAAACTATGAGGAAGCAGTAGCATACATTCAAAAAGTTGGTGCACCTATTGTTATTAAAGCGGACGGTTTAGCAGCTGGAAAAGGTGTAACAGTAGCAATGACGTTAGAAGAGGCATTGCAAGCTGTAAAAGAAATGCTGCAAGATGTAAAATTCGGTGAAGCGAGTAAAAAGGTTGTTATTGAAGATTTTTTAGATGGACAGGAATTCTCTTTAATGGCATTCGTAAATGGAACAACTGTTTATCCAATGGTTATTGCACAAGATCATAAACGTGCTTTTGACGGTGATAAAGGACCGAATACAGGAGGAATGGGAGCATATTCTCCAGTACCACAAATTCCAGAATCAGCAGTTAGCGAAGCAATTGAGACAATTTTACATCCAACTGCCAAGGCAATGATTCAAGAAGGGCGTTCATTTACAGGTATTTTATATGCGGGACTTATTTTAACAAATGAGGGACCGAAAGTAATTGAATTCAACGCTCGTTTTGGTGATCCAGAAACGGAGGTTGTATTACCTCGTTTAGAAAGTGATTTAGTCGACGTATGTAATTATGTATTAGATGGGAAAGAGTTAACACTTGAGTGGTCAGAGGAAGCAGTTATTGGTGTCGTACTTGCTTCAAAAGGATACCCAGAAGCATATGAAAAAGGTGCTGTGATTTCTGGATTAGATACATTAGAAGATGTAATTGTCTTTCATGCAGGCACAGCTATGAAACATGGAGATTTTGTAACAAATGGTGGCCGTGTTTTATTTGTAGCTTGTAAAGCAAAAGATTTACAAACAGCGAAGGATAACGTTTATAAAGAAATCAAGAAAATTGAGAGTGACGGATTATTTTATCGAAGTGATATCGGATACCGCGCAATTGCAAAGGTAGATTGCTAGAAGCTAACATATTTTATGTTAGCTTTTTTTTATCCTGCATTAAAGGGCAGTAATACTCCCACCTCAAAATTCGGCGGGAGCAATGTCCAGCTCTAGCGGCTAGAATCTCCGGTCGTTTCACTCCCTCGGACGAGGCAAAAGACGCCTCTCTGCTTAGGGCTCCAACGTCCTGCGATTCTGAGCGAGCCGCTTCCACTTTTCTAAAGAGGGATAAACTGCCCGTAAAAGCCTGATTGGTGAGGGCCGATTAAAGTTTCACTTTATGAAGAGGGTTATGAGTTTATGAATGTCACATAAGTAAGATAGGAAAGTTTGCATACTATGTGGAATAACTTTAAGATTCATGCTTTCAAAAAGGTACTTAGCCATTGATATCTACATAGGATCGCTTTCTCTCGACTTGTTTACATCGTAATTCTCCAATCAACAATAGAAAAATAGAAATTACTAATGTAAGCGCAGCACCAATGAGTGGAAAAGAGAAGCTCTGTGTCTGTTTCGCGATAATCCCTGTAAAAATTGGTCCAATAATTTGTCCAATACCATAAATTCCAGTTGTATAACCGATAACTTTATTACTTTCATTTGGTTTGCTTCTTTTTGCTTCTGTCGTTGTTAAAATAGTGATACCTACGAATGTAGCTCCGAGAAGAAAAGCACTTAAAAATGCTCCGATTACGTTAGAAATAAGGAGTGGAGAAAGAACGCTTATAATTTGTAGACAGTAGGCGGAGATAAGAGCGCGTGTTGTTCCATACTTTTGAGCAATGCTTGACCAAATATAGCTAGATGGAATAACGGCGATACCAACAATAATCCAGCTGCACGACGCATAAAAGGATGAGAGGGTAATTCTTTCTACAATAGTGACAAGAAAAGTTCCGGTAATGATGTAGCCAAATCCTTCAAATCCATAAGCTAAAATGAGCCAAAATAAATAGTTTTTTCTATGAGTCGTATTTATTGTAGTAACTTTTGATTTTTGCACAGTATGTCTAGTATCTTCTTTTAACCATTTCCATACAAAAATAGTTAAACTAAAGCTAATAAGACCGAGTCCAATCCAAGATCCCTTCCAATACCAAAGCGAGTTGAACAGAGGGGCGAATAATCCAGCGAAAATAATTCCAATTCCAACACCACTATAAATCATCCCGCTTAGTACAATCTTATTCCGATGAAATAAATAATCTAGAACAATACTAGAGGCAAGAACAAACACGATAGCACTCGTAAAACCTCCAATAAACCGAAGAGGAAACCAAAGGGAAATTTGAGAGGTAAAGCCCATACAAAGGGTCGAAAGGACGTTGAAAAATAAACAATGATGTAACACTTTTTCACGATTTTTTAACGTAATAAATCCAATAAAGAAGGCACCAAGCAGATAGCCGAGATAGTTACTGGATGCTAAATATCCAGCGAGGTCTTCTTCTACATGAGCCTGTTTTTCCATAAAAGAGATAATTGGCGTGTAAGCGAAACGACTAATGCCCATTACAGCTATTAAGGCAAAGATACCGGATAGAATCATTTTCCATGTCTTTGTTTCTTGCATGTAATCTCCCTTCTTGACGCAGCTTTTAATACATATGATAGGGGAATATACATAGTGCGTAAAATACTGTTTTTTAATATGTAATATCAAAAATAATGATACGAATGAAAGGACGAGAAAAATGAACTTACAAGATTTTTTAGCTTTTTATATGGTAGCGCAGGAAAAAAGTATTTCAAAAGCAGCAGTTCGTCTTAATTTTGTCTAATCGAATATTACAGCTAAAATAAAAAGATTAGAAGCGGAGTATGAGACACAGTTATTTTACCGGCATCGCAATGGGGTCACACTAACGCCAGCAGGAGAAACATTATTGAAATATGCTGAAAAAATGATTCAATTATTGAATGAGTCAAAAAGAGAGATTAAATATACGAAATTGCCAGGGGGAATGTTGAAAATCGGAGCAATGGAAACGGCAGCAGCAGTTAGATTGCCAAACATTCTTTCTAATTATCATACAAAATATCCAGAGGTTGAGATTGGGATTCAAACGAACAGCACGGAAAAATTAACAAAAAAAATACTTTTACATGAATTAGAAGGAGCATTTGTAGCCAATATCACTGACGATCCAGCATTAGAAAAGATAGAAGTATTTCAGGAGGAAATGATGTTACTGTCAAAGAGAAAGTTTTTATTGGATCATAAATATATGGAAGAGCAGTCATTTATCGTTTTTCAATCTGGCTGTTTTTATAGAAAGGTATTGGAGGAATGGTTATTGTCGGAAGGGATTGTTCCGAGGAAGGTAATGGAGGTAAACTCCTTAGATGGTATTATCGGATGTGTAAAAGCTGGTCTTGGAGTATCCATGCTCCCGCGGGAAGTAGCAGAGCAAGTTGATTCTCATAGGGAGCTCGTCCGTACACCGTTATTAAATGAAAATAGATTTATTCCAACGTACTTTATTTATCGGAAAAATAGTGTGAAAACACCGGCATTATGTAAATTTATTAAATTGCTTTATAGCATAGAGGAAAAGAGGAATTGTAAATATTCCTAAAACATATCAAATGATTACCTAATATGAAAAGTAATTGGGATTATATTGCTCCTCATTCTTTTATTTATAAAGTTTGGGTAACTTCCTTCGCTGAAGTAGAAAATTAGATAAAATACGTTATCTCGCACTAACGCGGGCAGTAATACTCCCACCTCAAAATTCGGTGGAAGCAAAGAAGTGAGGTGAGAGCTAATAATTAGTGGGCGATGAAGCCCCCACTGATTAAGGTTTCACTTTATTGGAAAAAGTCGAACTTTTGATAACACTAATTATACGAACGAAAGTCCCTTCAAATCTTCTAAAGGGACTTTTCTAAGTTTCTAGATATATTGAATTCCGATAATGATATTTTATGTTAGTTTCATTTAACAAATGATTAATTGTATGATATGTAATCTATTTAATTTTATTTTACAAAGAGTAAATTCCGGTTTTTTACATGGTATAATTTTGAACTAGAGAGAAAGAGGTATATAAAGGCTGGAAACAGCGGATTCAAATTCCATTTACCATTTGGTCCTGATGTAGGTTTATGGGGATTTGGTTTAGAAGTTGCTGTTAAGGAGTAAAGGAGATAATTAGTATGAATAAAAAAGTGAAAAATTTTAAATATCTTATGATTATATTAGCGTGTATTGCAATTTTCGGTACAATTTTACCTAATGCATTAGATCCGAATGAAACACTAGCTGGTAAAATTTCAATTGTAGTTTTTGGTACAATTGGTACTTGTTTATTATTTTCTATTACTTATTTTATTGTAAAAAAAGCTATTTTAAGAAAGGGAAAATAAGGTGGGACAAAATTTAGAGTTAGAATTACTTCCAATAGGTTCTGTTGTAATGCTTAAAGATTGGGAACATCCATTAATGGTTTATGGAAGAAAACAGATCGATTCTGAAACAAAAAAACATGGGATTATGTATGTTATTATTTTCTTCATGGTAATATTTCTTCAGAGTATAATTTCTTTTTGAATCATGAAGATATTTCTAGTGTTTTACATCTTGGTTTTATTAATGAAAGAGAATTAGAATTTCAAAAATTATTTAAAAAGGAAGTTGAAGAAAAACAGTGATTCTTTTAAGCTGTTGGTGTTTTTGAAATAGTTAAAGAGTGAATCTTTATATATTTTTATAAGCTTTAATTTTGATGAATATGTTGGTTTATCAAAAAATGATAAAATAGTTACCGCAATGGTAAAATTTTATCATGATAAAAAACAAAGGGGAATCTCTATGAAATTGCTACGTTCATTTCTCATTCTCACTCTTGTTGTATTGTTAAGCGCATGCAATACAGCAACAAAAGTCACAAAGGTTCAAAAAAATGGCGAAACGACTTTAAAAATTGGCTCCCTGCAAGGGTATTACGATGTGCAAACGATTAAAGCTGAAAAAGGAAATGTGGAAATTCCTTATGAGGCCGCGGTTGAAGAAGGTACGATTTTATTGCAAGTCACAAAAGACGATAAGGTCATTTATGAAGAAGAAGTCACTTCTCAAAAAGGAGGTTTGCTTTCTTTTGAAGCACCAAAATCCGGATCATATGATTTAATTGTACGCGTGAAGGGTGAAGAAGAGAAAGCGAAAGGAATTCAAATACATACGAAGCTATGAAAAAACGGCAAGCGGGTACACCCCGCTTGCCGTTCCCATTTCCAGTTGGCTCTGGCATAACACATGCTCATCAATTTAAGAAGTAAACGTTAAACTTCAAAATATATAATAAAAGTTGATTTTGGAGTTACTTTCACTTTGGGTGATGTGACCCCTAATAAAATATTCAATAAATTTTTATAATCTAAATATTTAATTCTAATCATTAAAAATCCTACTTTTTCTTACTTTAATCGTTTCTAAAATATAAAGAAGAATACCTAAACCAAATATCTTTTCAGCATTAGAAATATTATTACCTAATTTAATAATAGGTACATTTAATCCAAATCTTTCACTCCATTCAAAGGCATATATCCTCTCTTACAGTTTATTAATATACGATCATCTATCGTACGAAAAGACGTTTCGAAAAAATCAAATTCAACTTCTACCTCAGAAAGTTTTATTTCTTTTTCATTCATTAAAGAACCACGTACCATTCCAAATCCCTGTATAGTATTTTCTTTAAACATACCTACACAATTATAATTTGAATCATAAATAGCCCAATCATAATTTTCAACTTCACTATGAAAATATGCAAGAATTTCTCCATCACTTGCTTCCAATCCAAAAACTTGAAAAATCGGTATCTGAAATTGAAAAAGAAGAGAAGGAAAAAAAACAAGAGTAGCCTCTTTAACTATTTTTATTTCTTTATTTTAGTAAAATAAAGTCTTTAAAAGATTCTTACAATAATTTATAATAAGTTAGTAAAATTAACCAATTCATATTTTTAAAGGGGAGATTAAAATGGCTGGACAAATTCGTATGAGCCCTGAAGAACTAAAATCAAAGGCTGCATTATATGGACAAAGTTCTCAACAAATTGATGATATTCTTCGTAAATTACAAGGATTGCAAAATGAATTACGCGGTGAGTGGGAAGGTCGTGCTTTCGAAGGTTTTGATCGACAATTTAACGAATTAAGACCAAAAGTAGAAAACTTCTCACAATTACTACATGAGATTAATGTTCAACTTTCCAAAACTGCAGAAGCTGTTGCTTCTCATGATGAAGAATTATCACGTAATTTCGGTTTGAAATAAAAAACGTTTTACTCTACATAACAAGAATTTCAAATGAGCCATACAACTTATATTGTATGGCTCATTTGATTGCGTACCCAGCTAGGTTGGGCACACGTTTAAAAAGAGCGATATTAATAGGGAAATCTCATATATTTATTGGGATTTCTTTGGCATGTTCTGAAAATCAGAGAAAGGATTTGAGCGATGGGACAATTTCAAAGTAATTTTCAAACGGCACAACAAATTGCTACGCAGATGAGAAATGCTTCGGATACAATCGAAAGTGCAACAAATCGTTCTATAAAGAAGGCGACGCGTACTACACTATCTGTTAACTCCAAAGCACAAGAAGCGAACCAACAAGCTTTAGATTTAACGAAACAATTTTGTTCCGCCCTTCAACAAGCGGTGGATAATATTCATTTAGTAGCCCAAGAGTTTGAGAGAATGGATAACGAACTTCACAACACTTTTCGCTAATGTGACAACCTACGTAAAGGTAAAACGGTAGGAGGAATATGATGAGTCAAGATATTGAAAACCAAATTAATCAATTAAACCAAAAGTTACGAAGTGTATTCGAAGAACAAGACCGAAATCAATCTGCGATTCACACTCAGGAGCAAGCGGAAGCAGATTTTCACGAATGGAAAAGTCGGAGTAATCGTTTATTTAACCGTATTCTAGAAACTTGGCATGGCGATAGAGAATTATCTCATTTTTTCATGAATATGCGTCAAGAAGCAGGACACATTGAGCGAAAACTTACATTCGAATTGGAAAACCAAAAAGAAAAGTTGCTTAAAGAAAGACGAGACCTTAGTGATTTAGAAAACGACCTTTCCTATCAGCAACAACAACTAGCAAGGGAGGTCAATGCATGAGTTTAAATATGTATTTGGGAGAAGTACAAAACCAAACTCAAAGCATGAATGCTGTATGTACCGCTACCATTCAAGGTATGGAACAAGCCATTCAGTCGATTGACGCTTTTGCAATTGATACTGTTTTACAAGGACAAACATATAGCAGTGCAAAAGCATTTTTTGCACAAACCTTTCGTCCTTTAGCACAAGGGATTATTTATTTATGTGAAGAATTAATCGTTCAGAATGATGCCTTTCCAAGTCAATTTGAATCAAAGGTAGCTTCAACTGATGTAATCGAACAAGAAATATTAGAACAAATTCAAGAAATTGACCGAATGAAAGCAAGTATGGAAGTCATCATTCAAACTATACCAATTCCAGGTATGGACGCTATGGCGAATCTTTTCACTGCTATGAGGAAAAAACTACAAGAAAAGTTAGATCACTTGTATGAGTTTAACCAAACATCTAGTAATAATTATAGTTCAGCAATTCAATTAGCTGCTAGCATTGCGACGGGTTTGGCTGAAGTCCAAAGTGGGAAAGGTTTTAGTCCCGCAAGTGGTACATTTAGTACACAAGGATTGAATATGGAGTGGACAACTTCTATTCAGTCGATTGGAGAAGAGAGGGCACGTCAGGCTGAAAATCATCTAAAGAGTAGTTCAATTGAAGAAGGAGCAATATGTGGTAAGTTACCTGAAAAATCTACTTTCCGAAAAGTTGTAGATGGTACTATAGAAGGTGCAGGAGAAGCAATTGGAGACACTATAGAAGGATTTAAAGCGCTTGGTAAACGGGAAACGTGGGAAAACATGGGGAATGCTGCGTTGCATCCTATTGATACCCTTAGTACCATGTATAATGTAGTGTCAGATTCATTTATTAATGATGTAATAAATGGAGATGCTGAAAGTCGTGCGAAATGGGGAAGTTATGCTTTAACACAAGTTGCAGTAGGTGTTATTGGAGATAAAGGATTAAGTAAAGCAAGTAAATTGGGTAAAGTGGCAACTAAAAAAGCAAAAGAGAAAATTCCAGAAGTTATTTCTCATACTATTGGTAATTTACAAATGGGGGATCGTTTTGTTCTTGCAGGTATGGGTTCTATGAAAATTGAAATACCTACAATTAAAGATTATTTTGTTAAAGCAAGTAATGGAATGAATGTGAATACAAATGTAGGTAATGCAAAACGGCCAGGGGGATATCAAAAAGGAGATATCGATGAACATGGTTATTTAAGTCCAGCAGTTAATCGTGCTCCAGGAAATAAAAATATAGCTGCTGATAAGCGAATACAATCCCATCATCCTATACAAAATGAGTGGGCTAAAAGATGGGCTAAAAAGGGTGGATTTGATTATAGCGAAAAGAAAGCTCAAGCAATACTTTTACCATCAAGTTCGGGTTTACCACACGCGAAAATTTCTGCTATGCAAAGGAAGCGAAGAAGACTTGAGGGATATGATACTGATATATATTATGAATTTAATGTAAGCTATAGAGAAATGATTGAGGCAGGGGTTGATCAAAAAATTGCAAGAAAAGTATTGGTGGATGCTTATAAATATTTCGATAGTTTGGGAGGTTTTGTAAAAAATGATAAATTTATCTAAAATTCCTGGTTTAATAAAAAATAATCCAGCAAATGATATTGAAATTCAAGGATTAGAAGATGTGATGGAAATAGAATTACCTAATGTATATAAAGATTTATTGAAATATACAAATGGTTTTTCGATTGGTGGAGGTTTAACGATTTATGGTACTGAGGATATTATAGAACGAAATGAGACCTGGGAAGTAACTGAATATGCAAATGGTTATGTTTCTATTGGTGATGATGGTAGCGGTAATGTTTTTTTAATGTTGCAAGGTGCAGATGTAAAAGAAGTATTGGTTGTTGATTCTGGTGACATGAATCCAAATCATGCTACTGTAATTACTTTAGATTTTAGTGAGTGGGTAAATACAGGATGTTCAAATGAAAAAATACAGAAAATAGAAGTGGAATTCCCTGATATGTGTAATATAGTGTTAGTAGAAACTCCTAATGGGGGATTAAAAGATTTAGTAAAGATAAAAAGTGTACTAGCAATTGATATTTCAACAGGAGATCTATTAAAAGGCTCGAAAAATCTTCCTTTTACATTAGTGAAGAAGTTTCCATATGGTAAGGCAAAAAAAATGATTGAAAAATTAGGACCTGTTGGAGTAGTGCTAAATGCGGTACCTATCGATACAAATAATTAGTGTTAAATATAATTTTGAACTTATGTTGAATTTTTTAATGTTAATTTAATATTTTAATTAGAAAAAAAGAACTAGCATTTTAAATGTTAGTTCTTTTTTAGTTATTTTTTAAAGGAATTAAATAAGGAATGTATCAAGGACATTATCTTTTTCTTCTTTGTTGATTCCAATATATTTAAGTGTAATTTGAGGTGTACTATGATTAAGAATTTCTTGTAACATAGCGACATCTTTTGTTTGTTTATAGAACCAATAGCCGAAGGTTTTGCGCATGGTGTGGGTACCGATGGACTCTACATCGGCAAAGTCTCCGGCTTTTTGCAATTGTCGATAAGCCTGGATTTTACTAATGGATTGATCTCCTTTTCGAGAAGGGAATAACCAAATGCTTTCTAAGTTTTGAACATAAGAATAGACCTCATCAAAAATAGAAGTAAGATTAATCATGCGTTCTTTCTTTGTTTTTCCCTCTTTGATTTTGAATTCTTTTCTCTTTTTTCGTTTTAGTTTTAATATGGTTTGCGTTTTGATTTGGAGTAGATCGCTGATACGTAGACCTGTATTGATTCCAATTATGAATAAAATGTAGTCCCGTTCTGAGCAATGACGTTTGAGAGCCCATTTCATATCTTCAATCTGTTCTTTTGTTCGAATGGGTTGGACATCAATGAGATGTGATTTTTTGTTCATGGATTTTAGACCTCTTTATGTATAGTGTTTTGAATGTATACTTTTGTTGTGTATTTTGAGGATATCAGGGTATTTGATGTAAAGTCAATGTTTTCGGGGAAATGAATGTAAACTAATATTCAAAAGTTTACATTCGAAAAAGGAGAATAATCTCGAATTATTAGATCAATTTTTGATAATTATATAAGTGGAAAGTTTTTCAATCTGTTTCTCGTATCATTTCTGTATTCGTTATTCGTTATTCGTTATAAAACCCGTGTTTCATAATCGATGTTATATGGATATTACAAAGTTTATCCCGTAAAAGCCCGATTGGTGAGGGTTAATAATCAGTGGGGATGAAGAAAGTCCCTGCTGATTAAAGTTTCACGTTATTAGTGATTTCATTTTCAATAATTAGAAAAAGCAACTAAATCTAGTTGCTTTTTTGTGGAGAAGAGAACGACTTAACATAAATTTAAGACTCTTTCTCTTTTTTTAGTTTCCCTTTTTGTTTCGCCATTTCTCGAAGTAAATACTCGATGTGAGCGTTAACACTGCGGAATTCATCATTCGCCCATTTTTCAATGACTGCGTGTAATTCAGGGTCGATACGTAATGGAAAACTTTTCTTTTTCGCCATATTACCTACAACCTTTAATATAGACTTCCTGTATTAATCACTGGCTGTGCGCCTTTATCTGAAACGATGGCAACCAATAAGTTGTTAACCATGTTCGCTTTACGCTCGTCATCTAAATCAAGTATGCCTTCTTCATCTAATTTTTGAATGGAATCTTTGGCCATTTGAACAGCGCCTTCAACAATCTCTTTTCGTGCAGCTAACACGGCTTTTGCTTGTTGACGTTGAAGCATTGCATGAGCAATTTCTGTCGCATAAGCTAAATGTGTTAAGCGTGTTTCTAGTACTTCGACACCAGCAATTTCTAATCGTGCTTCTAATTCACGTTTTAATTCCTCAGAGATTTCTTCAGCATTTCCGCGTAGTGTGATACAAGTGTCATCTTGAAAATTATCATACGGATATTTCGTTGCAACGTGACGAATTGCTGTCTCACTTTGAATCTCTACAAATTCATCATAATGTTCGACACCGAAAATTGCTTTTGCTGAATCAACAACTTTATAAACAACAACAGCCGCAATTTCAATCGGATTTCCATCGACATCATTCACCTTTAATTTTTTACTATTAAAGTTTTCTACGCGAAGGGAAACAGTTTGACGAAGTGATAAAGGAACCGTTAAATATAAACCATTTTCACGAATTGTCCCTAAATAATTACCGAAAAATGTAATAACTTTCGCTTGGTTTGGTTGAACAATTCCAATACCAGTAGCAAGAATTGCAGCTAAAATAATACAAAGTGCGGCTACTATAAATATTTCTTGTACGAGGAAAAATACACCAATACCAGCTAAGAGTAAAATTCCGATAATGCCTAGAAAGCCATTTACATAAAATACTTGTTTTTCTTTCATATGAATCGCCTCCTTCTGATATAAAAATGATATCACTTTTATATCATGAAATGCAAGGGGGAAAAACCTAATTTTCTGAAAAAACAAAAGCTGGTAAAGCCTAAAAATAAGTAAATTTAGAACAAGAGCAAGAATTATTCAAACGTAAGGGAAATAAAGGATAAAAAATACGCTCTTTTTTATGAAAATATTTTGGGGAAAATAAAATGAATAGGGAACGTTAGTTCTGTTTCGTGGTAAAATAAAGAAGACTTAGCCGCCCACTGCAGCAGCTAAGTCCCTTTGAGAGCATCTTGCATCGTGACAAATGATTCAAAGCGGTTTCGTCAGGATTGCTTCTGCAATCGCTGACTCAATCTCTTTGTCAGAAGCATCATAACTTCCTTGTGACTTTTTGGTGTCAGTACTGGAAGTGTGACTTACTTCTTCTTGTTTAGCATGTCCTTTTTTATTTAAATCCATGCTAGGTATTTTAAAATCACTCATGTTCATGTATTTTCCGAATTTACATGCTTCCGTAATAGGGCAGAAACGAATAATTCCCTCTGCAACTTTCATTGCACCAATCCACAGCAAAACTTTTGACCAAGTGCACCACGGTTTACGTGTGAGTTTCGCTGTGCTACAACTTAGGACGACCAAACCGATTGTGATTCGGATTAGAGCATTCATTATGCCGATGTTTTGCTTCATCAAAGAAAACACTCCTTCTTCATGAGCTTAGAAATAGAAAACGCTATTTCAGTTGTTATTATTCCGCGTAAGTTTCACGATATGTAATCCAACATTTGACGGTGAAAAAGATGTTGGATTGGGCGTGTGTATAGGTGTCTTTTTTTGTTATAATGTAAGAATGCATAAAAGGAAGTTTAAAAAGTCCGGTCAAGATAACCTTCGCATTTCTTCGTTGCTTTGCCAGTCCGGTACTCATGTAGTAAAAGCTACACTCCGTATCCTCCTGGCTGCAGCGCCTCGAACTGCTCGGTTCTCTAGATCCTCCTTTTTAAACGTGTATAGTAAAAGGAAGTTTAAAAAGTCCGGTCAAGAAAGCTGTCGCATTTCTTCGTTACGTCGCCAGTCCGGTACTCATGTAGTAAAAGCTACACTCCGTGTCCTCTTGACTTCCGTGCCTCGAACTGCTCGGTTCTCTAGATCCTCCTTTTTAAACGTGTATAGTAAAAGGAAGTTTAAAAAGTGTGGTCAAAATAACCGCTTTTTTGAAAAAGCATATAAAGATGATTAGATAAAAGAAAGGGTGTTTTCATGTACGATATTTCACAGTGGAAACATGTATTTAAGCTTGATCCAAATAAAGAATTAAGTGATGAACATTTAGAAATGATTTGTGAGTCTGGAACGGACGCAGTAATTGTAGGCGGAAGTGATGGAGTAACGATAGATAATGTATTACATATGCTAGTAAGCATTCGTAGATATGCAGTTCCTTGCGTGTTAGAGGTTTCTGACATTGAAGCACTTACACCAGGGTTTGATTTTTACTACATCCCAAGTGTTTTAAATAGCCGCAAAGTAGAATGGGTAACGGGGATTCACCATGAGGCATTGAAAGAATTTGGGGATATTATGAACTGGGATGAAATTTTCATGGAAGGATATTGTGTTTTAAATCCAAAAGCGAAGGTAGCTCAGCTTACAGAAGCGAAATGTGATTTAACAGAAGATGATGTGATTGCATATGCACGTATGGCAGACAAGCTTCTGAACTTGCCGATTTTCTATTTAGAATATAGCGGCACTTATGGAGATATTGAACTTGTTAAAAATGTAAAGGCAGAATTACAACAAGCAAAACTATATTACGGCGGCGGAATTTCAAGTGCGAAAGAGGCAAAAGAAATGGCGCAGTGCGCTGATACAGTTGTTGTAGGAAATGTAATTTATGATGATATAAAAGCGGCGTTACAAACAGTAAAAGCTGTAAAAGGAGAGTAGGTGCAGGCACATATGAGTATAACTGATAAATTATT
Organism: Bacillus sp. TL12; assembly: GCF_022625245.1. NCBI lineage: Bacteria > Bacillati > Bacillota > Bacilli > Caryophanales > Bacillaceae > Bacillus > Bacillus sp. TL12. The sequence goes on from NZ_JAJJBY010000016.1 coordinate 26,873, forward strand.
AAATGGTTTAAACCCAGAGCAACAAAAAGCAGTGCAAACAACAAATGGACCACTTTTATTAATGGCGGGTGCAGGTAGTGGTAAGACGCGTGTGCTAACACATCGTATTGCATACTTACTTGGTGAAAAAGGTGTAGCACCTTGGAACGTATTAGCAATTACCTTTACAAATAAGGCAGCTCGTGAAATGCGTGAGCGTATCGATACACTTGTTGGTCCGGAAGCAGAAGATATTTGGATTTCTACGTTCCACTCGATGTGTGTACGTATTTTACGTCGTGATATCGACCGTATTGGGATTAATCGAAACTTTACGATTTTAGATGCAAGTGATCAACTTACTGTCGTAAAAAAAATCATGAAAGAGCGAAATATTGATCCGAAGAAATTCGATCCACGTTCTATTTTAGGTGGTATTAGTAATGCGAAAAATGAATTGTTATCAGCTGACAAATATGCAAAGCAAATTTCAATTGCTGATCCATTTGAAAAATTAACAAGTGATGTATATACAGAGTATCAAAAACGTCTTCTGAAAAATAATTCATTAGACTTTGATGACTTAATTATGACCACGATTCAATTATTTGATCGTATTCCAGAAGTATTGGAATTTTATCAACGTAAATTCCAATACATTCACGTTGATGAGTATCAAGATACGAACAGAGCACAATACATTCTTGTAAATAAATTAGCAGCTCGCTTTAAAAATCTTTGTGTTGTTGGTGATTCTGACCAGTCAATTTATCGTTGGCGTGGGGCGGATATTTCTAACATTTTGTCATTTGAAAAGGACTATGAGAATGCACAGGTTATCTTGTTAGAACAAAATTATCGTTCATCACAAAATATTTTAAATGCAGCCAACGCTGTAATTGAAAACAATTCAAATCGTAAACCGAAAAAATTATGGACGGATAATCAAATCGGAAGTAAAATTTCGTATTACCGTGCTGCAACGGAAAAAGATGAAGCATATTTTGTTGCGAAGAAAATTCGTGATGAAATTCAAATGGGAAATCGAAAATATACAGACTTTGCGGTTCTGTATCGTACGAACGCGCAGTCTCGTATGGTCGAGGAGATTTTCTTAAAATCAAATATCCCATACAAAATTGTCGGTGGCATTAAGTTCTACGACCGTAAAGAGATTAAGGATATTTTGGCTTACTTACGTTTAATTGCAAATCCGGATGATGAAATTAGTTTCGCGCGTATTATTAACATGCCAAAACGCGGAATCGGTGCCACGTCTATCGATAAAATTATTAACTACGGCGTGCAAAATGGTATTTCATTAACAGCTGTATTAGATGAAATTGAGCATGTTGGAGTAAGTGCAAAAATCACAAAAGCAGTAAAAGAATTTGCAAGTCTATTACACAACTGGGTAAACATGCAAGAATATTTATCCGTTACGGAACTAGTAGAAGAAGTAATTGAGAAGACAGGTTACCGCGATATGTTAAAGAATGAACGTTCTTTAGAAGCTGAAGGGCGACTTGAAAACTTAGATGAGTTCTTATCTGTTACGCAAACATTCGAATCACAAAGTGAAGATAAGAGTCTTGTTGCTTTCTTAACAGATTTAGCGCTTGTTGCGGATATTGATCGTGTGGATGAGGATCCAACTGCAGGTGAAGAAGTTATTTTAATGACGATGCACTCGGCAAAAGGATTGGAGTTCCCGGTTGTCTTTATTATTGGTTTAGAGGAGGGAGTCTTCCCACATACTCGTTCTCTTATGGAAGAAGATGAAATGCAAGAAGAACGCCGCTTAGCCTATGTAGGAATCACTCGTGCGGAAGAAGAGTTATATTTATCGAACGCTCAAATGCGTACTTTATTTGGTAGAACAAATATGAATGCCGCATCTCGATTTATTTCAGAAATTCCCACAGAGTTACTAGAGTCATTAAATGAAACAGCACCAAAGCGTGAAACATTTAGTGCAAAAGGAAGAACAGCTAGTGCGACGACAATGACAACACGTTCTCGCTCTCCATTTGTACGTCCGACTGCAAAAACGACAGGAGGAGAGCAAATTGGTTGGGCTGTAGGTGATAAAGCATCCCATCAAAAATGGGGAGTAGGTACAGTTGTAAGTGTGAAAGGTGAAGGTGACGCAAAAGAATTAGATATTGCATTCCCAAGCCCGATTGGTATTAAACGTTTATTAGCAAAATTCGCACCTGTAACGAAACAATAGAGAGGAGTAAGGATATGTCAAAAGAAAAGGCAAAGCAGCGTATAGAAGAACTGCGTGATATGCTGAATGCATTTAACTATCAATATCACGTATTAGACAATCCTTCTGTTTCTGACGCGGAATATGACCGTGATATGCAGGAGCTTATAAAATTAGAAGCAGAGAACCCAGAATTTTTAACAGAAGACTCTCCCACTGTTCGAGTTGGGGGAGCAGTGCTTGATATATTTGAAAAAGTAACGCATAAATCACCGATGCTAAGTTTAGGAAATGCCTTTAATGCAGGAGATTTACGTGATTTTGATCGCAGAGTACGTCAAGGAATTGATGGTTTAAATGTAAGATATATATGCGAACTAAAAATTGACGGTCTTGCTGTTTCCCTTCATTATGAAAAAGGACGCTTCGTTCAAGGGGCAACACGTGGTGATGGTGTAACTGGTGAAGATATTACGCAAAATTTAAAAACAATTAAAGCGATTCCTCTTCGTTTGAAAGAAGAAGTAACATTAGAAGCGCGTGGCGAGGCCTATATGCCAAAGCGTTCATTCGTAAAATTAAATGAAGAAAAAGAACAAAATGGTGAAGCAGTTTTTGCAAATCCACGTAACGCAGCAGCCGGATCACTTCGTCAGCTAGATCCGAAAATTGCTGCGAAACGAAGTCTGTCTATGTTTGTGTACGGTCTTGCTGATGTAGAAGAAAAGACGATTGCATCACATAGCAAGTCACTAAACTTCTTAGGCGAGCTTGGATTTAAAACAAATCCAAATCGCCGCACATGTGAAACAATTGAAGACGTAATCGCTTATGTAGAAGAATGGCAGGAAAAGCGTCCGGACCTTGATTATGAGATCGATGGAATTGTAATTAAAGTAGACGATGTCACGCTGCAAGAGAGTTTAGGAACAACAGCAAAGAGCCCGCGCTGGGCGATTGCTTATAAGTTTCCGGCAGAAGAAGTTGTAACGAGATTAACAGGGATTGAACTAAGTGTGGGACGCACTGGTGTTGTAACACCAACTGCGGAACTAGAGCCTGTTCGAGTGGCAGGAACAATTGTCCGCCGTGCATCTTTACATAATGAGGATTTAATTCGTGAAAAAGACATTCGAATTGGTGACTATGTTGTTGTGAAAAAAGCTGGAGATATCATTCCAGAAGTGGTTAACGTGATTTTTGATAAACGTACTGGTGAAGAAGAAGAGTATCATATGCCAACGCATTGTCCAACTTGTGACAGCGAACTTGTTCGTTTAGAAGAAGAGGTAGCTCTTCGTTGTATTAATCCGACATGCCCAGCGCAAATTCGTGAAGGGTTAATCCATTTCGTCTCAAGAAATGCAATGAATATTGATGGACTTGGAGAACGTGTTATTACACAGCTCTTTGAAGCAGATTATATTCGAACATTTGCAGATTTATATCCATTAACGCAGGAACAATTGTTACAGTTAGAGCGTTTTGGTGAGAAATCAGCTTCTAAATTAGTACAAGCAATTGAAGTCTCTAAAGAAAATTCGCTAGAGCGTCTATTATTTGGGCTAGGTATTCGTCATGTTGGTGCTAAAGCTGCCCGCACGTTAGCTGAGCATTTTGAAACAATGGACCACCTTGTAAAAGCAACAGAAGAAGAGTTAAAAGAGATTAATGAAATTGGCGAGAAAATGGCTCAATCAATCGTAACGTACTTCGATAATGAAGACGTGTTAGAATTATTACAGCAATTTAAAGAGTACGGCGTTAATATGACCTATAAAGGTATAAAACGTGTGGATTTACAACATGTTGAATCTTATTTCGCTGGAAAAACAATTGTCCTAACAGGAAAACTAGAAGTTATGGGGCGCACTGAAGCGAAGAAAAAGATTGAAGAGCTAGGTGGGAAAGTAACAGGTAGTGTAAGTAAAAGTACGGATTTAGTCGTTGCTGGTGAAGCAGCAGGATCAAAATTAGCACAAGCAGAGAAGCATAATATTGAGGTTTGGAATGAAGAGAGGTTCTTACAAGAGCTGAATAAGTAAGAGGTGCAAACTTACCATGAAAAAAATAGCGTTAGCGGTATTAAGTCTTGGGCTACTTGTAAGCGGATGTAGCGCAGGTATACAAAAAGAAGAAAAAGTTGTTGAAAAATCGGGTAACTCAAAGGAACAAGCAATCGTTCCGAAATATTCTATTTCTGATGAGTATTATAAAACGACAGTTCCATTTGATCCAGGTTCTGCACGTGGCTTAGTTGTACAAGGATTGAATAGTCGCCTAGATATTGATGAATTTGAAACAGGATTAATGCGTATTGCGAAAGGGTCATTTAGTACAAAGGATTACCTATTCAAAGGTGGGAACTTTTTAGATAAAGAAACAGTTCAAATGCTTGTAAAGAGAAAGCGTACAGATGCGGAGCAAAAAGAGTTAGAAGAAAAGCTGAAAAAAGACGCAGTGAAATTTCCTAACATTGGGTTGAATCCAGCGTTAGAAGCAGGATCGGAATCATTAGAGGTTCGAAACAAAAAAACACCAATATATCTTTCGAATATTTTAGAGCATGATTATTATTTGAAAAAAAATAATAACGAAGTTGAACTTGGAGGTATTGTGATTGGTCTTGCGATGAACTCGGTTCATTATTTTAATGAAGAAAATGGATATCCACGTGAAACAGAAATTAGTGAACAAGAAATGTTAGAAAAAGCAAAGCCAATGGCAGAAGAGATTTTAAAAGTGTTACACAAAAATGCAGATACGAAAAATGTTCCGATTACGTTCGCGATTTATCGCCAAGGACCAAAATCGGCACTTGTACCAGGGAAATTTGTATCGTATGCGCAAGTAGATAAAGGTAGTGAAAAGATAGAGGATTGGAAAGCAATTAACGAAAAATATTACTTGTTCCCTTCTGAAGCAGCCAAAACAGATGTGCGCGAAGATTATACAAACGTAGAAAACTTTAAAGTAGAGTTAAAAAAGTATTTCAAAAATGATTATACAGCTGTGGTTGGTACAGGATTTTATAAAGATGATCAATTGCAAGAAATGAAGATTGAAATTCCTGTTCAGTTTAATGGAAAAGCAGAAGTAATTGGGTTCACGCAATATGTTGCTGGCAAAGTGATGGAATACTTCCCGAATTATGTAAAAGTACAAGTGACAATTAAATCTGTTGAACGACCAGAAGCAATTATTATTCGCGAGGCGAAGCAGGATGAGCCATTTGTGAAAATTTTTGATTAAGAAAAAAGCGGTTCCTATATGGAACAGCTTTTTTTTTGCTGCAATTTTGTTATAATTTCTAATGTTATGAATTAAAGGGGTAAGGAGAAAAGGCATGGATGAGTTAAGTTTACAGATTATTGTATTACTCGTTGCTTTTGGTTTTTTGGCCGCATTTATTGATTCGGTTGTTGGGGGAGGAGGGCTTATTTCACTTCCAGCACTTATGTTTGTAGGATTACCACCAGCTTCGGCAATCGCGACAAATAAGTTAGCTTCGACGATGGGGTCATTAACAAGTACAATTTATTTTATTCGTTCAAAAAAAGTTGATTTTCGTATAGTAGGAAAGTTAATACCATTAACTATTATTGGGGCTGTTTTGGGAGCTTTAGTTGTAAAATTTATTCCACCAGATATTTTACGTCCACTTGTACTCGTTATGTTAGTATTTATTGCAATTTATATTATTGTAAAAAAAGATTGGGGAAGTGTCTCCACCTATAAAAAGATGACAAAAGGAAAAACATTAATGTTTTACTTCGTTATTTTAATTGTAGGATTTTATGATGGATTTTTTGGACCGGGGACAGGATCATTTTTAATTTTTGCATTTTTATTAATTGGTTTGGATTTTATTCGAGCAGCTGCATCTGGAAAAGTTTTGAATTTCGTTAGTAACATTGTATCTTTAATTACATTTTTATTTTTAGATATTATTCATTTTGAATACGGTATTATTATGGGATTATCTATGATTTTTGGAGCATATTTAGGATCGAAGTTTGCTGTGCAAAAAGGTGTTGGATATGTTCGTACTTTATTTTTATTAGTAACAATTCTATTAATTGGAAAAAATATTATGGAATATGCTCATATTATTTAGCTTTATACGTACGTATGAAGCTTTTTATTATTATTATTATATTTTAAAAATTAATTAATTTTTAAAATATAAGTCTAGGAATATTTGAATAAATCTAAATTATCGTGTAGAATAATGTTGTAAAATGTAAACGTTTTTCTAAGGGGAGGCTAAAAGAATGGTAGTAGCATACAAACATGAGCCATTTACAGATTTTTCAGTAGAGGCTAACAAGTTAGCGTTTGAAGAAGGTTTAAAGACAGTAGAATCTTATCTTGGACAAGACTATCCATTAATTATCGGGGGAGAAAAGATCACTACAGACGAGAAAATCGTTTCTGTAAACCCTGCAAATAAAGAAGAAGTTGTGGGTAGTGTTTCAAAAGCAAGCCGTGAATTAGCTGAAAAAGCGATGCAAGTGGCGGATGAAACATTCCAAACTTGGAGAAAGTCAAAACCAGAAATGCGTGCAGACATTTTATTCCGCGCTGCAGCAATCGTTCGTCGTAGAAAACATGAGTTCTCCGCTATTCTTGTAAAAGAAGCAGGTAAACCATGGAATGAGGCGGATGCTGATACAGCAGAAGCAATCGACTTTATGGAATATTATGGTCGTCAAATGTTAAAATTAAAAGACGGTATCCCAGTAGAAAGCCGTCCAATTGAATATAATCGTTTCTCTTACATTCCATTAGGAGTAGGTGTTATCATTTCTCCTTGGAACTTCCCATTCGCAATTATGGCGGGTATGACAACAGCTGCAGTAGTTTCTGGTAACACAGTATTACTAAAACCAGCTAGTACAACTCCTGTAGTAGCAGCGAAATTTATGGAAGTGTTAGAAGAAGCTGGTTTACCAGCTGGCGTAGTAAACTTCGTTCCAGGTAGTGGTTCTGAAGTTGGTGACTACTTAGTAGATCATCCTCGTACACGTTTCATTAGCTTCACTGGATCACGCGATGTAGGTATTCGTATTTATGAGCGTGCAGCAAAAGTAAATCCAGGCCAAATTTGGTTAAAACGCGTTATCGCTGAAATGGGCGGTAAAGATACAATCGTTGTTGATAAAGAAGCAGATCTTGAATTAGCTGCTAAATCTATCGTTGCATCTGCATTTGGATTCTCAGGACAAAAATGTTCTGCGTGTTCTCGTGCAGTAATCCACGAAGATGTGTACGATCACGTATTAAATCGTGCTGTTGAATTAACAAAAGAATTAACAGTTGCGAACCCAGCTGAACTAGGTACAAACATGGGTCCTGTTAATGACCAAGCTGCATTCGATAAAGTAATGAGCTATGTTGCGATTGGTAAAGAAGAAGGTAAAATCGTAGCAGGTGGCGAAGGAGACGACTCTAAAGGCTGGTTCATCCAACCAACAATCGTTGCTGACGTTGCGGAAGATGCTCGCTTAATGAAAGAAGAAATCTTCGGACCAGTAGTAGCATTCTGTAAAGCTAAGGACTTTGATCATGCGCTTGCAATTGCAAACAATACAGAATACGGTTTAACAGGAGCTGTTGTTTCTAATAACCGTGAACATATCGAAAAAGCACGTGAAGACTTCCACGTTGGTAACTTATACTTCAACCGTGGATGTACTGGTGCAATCGTAGGTTACCAACCATTTGGTGGCTTTAACATGTCTGGTACAGACTCTAAAGCTGGTGGACCTGACTATATCGCACTTCATATGCAAGGAAAAACTACTTCTGAAACTTTATAAGAAATAGATGAAAAGGCCTTCCTGTAATGGGGAAGGTCTTTTTTATATAAGAAAGATATTGATGGGAAAATTTCTTTAAAGATGAAAAGACACAAAACCAACAGAAAAAATAATCCATTCGTCATATTTTTCTGTATTAATTTTTCGAATTTCCTGTATAATACAATTTGAAAGGAAATCTATGGTTAGACAAGAGGACACTACTTTCGGTTTTGCTCACTGAAAGTAGTGTTTTTATTTTTTAAATGGAGTTTCTAAAACTTAAAAACTCTTCTGTGCTCATGACATCTGCATATATGTCATTTAAACTTGCTAAAATTGTATTATGGATATAGACAGCAGGAATCGTAGCATTTTTAAAGAGGAGATCTTTTGTTGCGCATGCATCATGCACAACAGTGCAACGAAAACCGAAATCAAAAGCAGCTCTTACTGTAGCATCAATGCACATATGAGTCATCATCCCGCATATAATCACATGTTCAATTTCTAAGTTTTGCAATTGCTCTAATAGGTCCGTTTCCCGAAAACTGTTTGGATAGTGTTTGAGAATAACTTTTTCATTTTTTAAGGGGCGAACATTCTCATGGATGTGGACGCCTTCTGTGTTAGGGAGAAAAAAAGTAGCATTTTCTTTAATAGATACATGTTGGATATGAAAAATAGATTGATTCACTTCTCGAAAATGCTGAAGTAGTTGACTTGCATACTCGCTAGCTTCAACGGTACCGCGCAGTTCCATTTTGCCATTTGGAAAATAATCATTTTGAATATCAACGAGTAAAAGGGCTGTTTTCATATCAGTTATCGGCCTCCATTTTGTTTCGTATTCATGTAATGTTATTCAATTAGCAGCGGATATTTTCCTTTTTGAAAAAGTAGACGAAGAAGAATTTTACATAAAGTTAAACTTTGATCAGTGGGTGGGAGCTTCATTCCATACTTAACTTCTTTGCTTCGCTGAATTTTGAGGTGGGAGTATTACTCCCTATTCATGCGGGATAAAAAAGAAATTTTCTTTTATTCGAAAATTTTAATAGAAAAATAATTAATATATTTTAGAATGTTTTATTGACTCTTGTTTTTCGGAGTCTTATAATAAAACTTAATTAAATGACAATTAAATCGATACACTCTTATCCAGAGAGGTGGAGGGACTGGCCCTATGATACCTCAGCAACGGGTTTTTGAATACCGTGCTAATTCCAGCAAGCTCTTAGAGGCTTGGAAGATGAGAAGATGTGAATGAGTATATAAATGCTCTTCTTCTTATTTTTATTACGGATAAGAAGGAGGGCATTTTTTATTTTACCTCAAAGCTCTGCTTCAAGTTATTACAGCATATAGGAGGGGAAAGTAATGATTTCTTTTGAAAATGTAAGTAAAGTATATGAATCAGGTGGTCAACCAGTTTACGCTGTTGAAGATGTAACCTTATCGGTTGAAAAGGGTGAGATATTTGGCATTATCGGCTTCAGTGGAGCTGGAAAGAGTACATTGTTACGTTTAGTGAATATGTTAGAACGACCAACATCGGGAACAATCTCAATAGATGAGAAAGATATTACATCGTTAACAACGAAAGAATTACGAAAACTGAGACAAAGAATCGGAATGATTTTTCAGAGTTTTAATCTATTTAATTCGAGAACAGTATTTGGGAATATTGCTTATCCATTGAAATTAGCGAAATTGCCAAAGAATGAGATAAAAGACCGAGTAAATGAATTGCTAAAGTTTGTTGGACTAGAAGATAAAGCAAACTATTATCCAGAGCAGCTTTCAGGTGGTCAGAAGCAACGCGTAGGGATTGCAAGAGCACTTGCTACATCACCAGATATTCTCATTTGTGATGAAGCAACATCAGCACTAGATCCTGAAACAACGGCAGAGATTTTGAATCTATTAAAGAAAGTAAACAAGGAATACAATTTAACAATACTCCTTATTACACACGAAATGCAGGTTGTGAAAGAAATTTGTCACCGTGTAGCTGTTATGGAAAAAGGAAGAGTAATTGAAGAAGGAACATTATTTGATGTCTTTACTAAACCTAAAACAAAGACGACGCAAAATTTTGTTCGTTTAGTTGTTAACGATCACTTACCAGAAAGTATTCTAGCGAAAATCCAAAATGGTGGACAGATTTACCGCTTAACATTTACAGGTGAAGAGACCGGACAGCCATTATTATCGTATATTGCTAAAAATTATAATGTAGATGTAAATGTGCTCTATGGAAATATTATTGAACTGCAAGGTATTTTATTTGGAAATCTTCTTGTAGAACTACAAGGTGAGCAGAAAGAAATTCAAAAGGCATTGCAACATCTAAGACTGCAAGTAGTACTGAAGGAGGTTGAAGGTCATGCGAGTTGATTGGAGTATATTTTGGCCCCGCATTTTAGATGCGACAGGGGATACCCTCTTAATGGTAATTGTAACCCTTATATTTGCTACAATACTCGGTATACCTCTAGGTTTACTGTTATATGTAACAAGAAAAGGGAACTTTTTAGAAAACAAACTGGTCTTTTCCATTCTTAATATTGTTATTAATACGATTCGTCCAATTCCATTCATTATCTTTTTAGTAGCGTTAAGTCCTTTAACACGTTCGATTATTGGAACAACAATTGGAACAGCGGCAGCAATCTTTCCAATGACACTTGTTGCCTCAATTGGGATTGCAAGAATGGTCGAAACAAATCTTGTTTCCGTTCCAAAAGGAGTGATTGAGGCAGCTCAAGCGATGGGAGCATCACCACTAAGAATTGTATTTGAAATTCTTGTTCCAGAAGCATTAGCACCATTAATTTTAGGGGTTACATTTATGACAGTTGGTTTAATTGAATTTTCGGCAGTTGCTGGTCTTGTCGGCGGTGGCGGCCTTGGTGATTTAGCAATGACATACGGCTATCAACGCTTCGATACATCCGTTATGTTCGTGACAGTTGTATTACTTATTATTCTTGTACAAATTGCGCAAAACTTAGGAAATTATTTCGCAAAAGTATTTTTACGTAGATCATAAGAAGGAAGAGAGGAAAAGAAAATGAGAAAGATATTAGCATTTGCATTATCAGCGTTGGTTAGTGCGTCAGTATTAAGCGGTTGCGGGGCTGATGCAAAAGAGAAGGTGGTTCGCGTCGGTATAACAGGAACAGATGGTGAAGCTTGGCCGATTCTTCAGAAGAAAGCTGAAAAAGAAGGAATTAAAGTTAAACTTGTAGAGTTTTCGGATTATACAACACCAAACAAGGCGTTAGCTGATGGTGATATCGAATTGAACTCATTTCAACATATTGCCTTTTTAGAACAGTTTAAAAAGGAACATAAGTTAGATATTACAGCTGTTGGAACAACTCAAATTGCACCAATGGGATTATTCTCTGAGAAATATAAAAAACCAAGTGAAATTCCATCTGGTTCAGAAATTGCCATTCCTAATGATCCAACGAACCAAGCGCGTGCATTAAAACTTCTTGATGCAGCTGGTTTATTAAAATTGAAAAAAGATTTTGGACTATTTGGTGACCCAAGTGGTATCGCAGAAAATCCAAAGAAATTAAAAATTACACCAGTTGTTGCGCAGCAAACACCACGTGTATTAAAAGATGTAGCAGCTTCCGTTATTAATAACGGCGTTGCGGGTCAAGCTGGCTTAAACCCAACGAAAGATCCTATTTTCTTAGAAGATCCAAAAAACGAGAATGCGAAACCATATATTAATATTTTCGCAGCTCGCACGAAAGATAAAAATGATCCAACGATTAAAAAAGTGATTGAATTGTACCATTCAAAAGAAGTAACAGATGCCATTAAGAAAGACACAAAAGATGGTGCAATTTCAGTAGATCTTTCATTTGAGGAGTTAGAGAAAATCGTAAAATAACATCGGGTTTAACGAACTAACAGTAGGAACCCCTCCGCTGTTAGCTCGTTCAACATATACCATGCCTAACGGCCGATACCCTAATTTTGTACCTTCCAATTCTGTATCATATAAAATCCAATGTCTGTTAGGTAGAGTAAAGGACCAGGAGTTTTTCTGGTCCTTTTTATTTGATCAAGTAAAGAAACTAACTGAAAAGAGGTTTCTTATTTTTACTGTAATTATTCAATTGTGATACGTTTTAATGATTTTTCTGTCGGTTGTTTCTTTTCCTGTATACAAGAAGAGAGTTCTTCTTGTAAAATATTTATCACTTTTTTAGCTTGTTGTCCAAAGGGAGTAGGTAGTTCATTTATGAGATGCATCCCAACCTCTATTTTTGTCCGAATGACTTTTCTTAATAACTCTTCACGCATGAACCACACCTCCAAAACGAATGTTTAGTACATCCCCTTCAAATTTCGCTCCTTGAATGGATAAATGTGTTAACGTTTTAGGTAACGTAATGTTACGTTTAACAGAACCGGCGCGAATGATAAGTTCATCACCTTTTTGATTTAAAGAGAGCTCACTTTTATCTGAGAATGGAATAGAGAGAACAAAAATATATACATCTCCATCTTTTTTTACATATTGTGTACGACCGTTAAATTTTACGGTGGTTGGTTCTGCATCATCTTTGAATAAAGCATCTCCTACACGCTCTAGCATAGGTAAACCAACTACTTCTTGTTCAAACATCGGAGCTTCATAAATAGGAAGTGGTTGAAAGCTATCTTGGATGAGTGCTTTATATTTCTTTTGAGCATCTTTCCACGCTTGGAAGTAGGAGTCGGTAACAGTATCAGGGATGACACGGTTAATCATGATGGCATCGACGTTATAATCATATAAATTTAAATAGGTGAAACTACGCTGCGCTTCTTTAATAACCATTTTTTCTGGATTGACAACAACGCGAATACTCGTTACTTCTCGATTCGATAAAATATCCCGCATTTCCCCTAGCTGTTCAAGTGTATTCGTTAATTCATCCATAATATCATCAGTAGGGAGTGGGACGCCGAGGAGCGGTTGTGCAACAGGACGGACAACTTTTAAAACTTTTCTTTTGATCGGAAAGAGTTTTTCCATCCACCAGCCGAGCATATCAGGAAAGCTTAACATGGCTAGCGTTTCTCCAGTTGGTGCGCAGTCAATAATGATGACATCATATGTTTTTTGTTTATAGTAATCGAGTACACGGAGTAAACTAATTAAGTCTTCCATGCCAGGAAACATTGTTAACTCTTCTGTTGTAATATCGTCAGCTGCTTTTGATGTGAATAGCAATGTAATATACTTCTGTAATTTCCCCCAGCCTTTTTCCATTTCATAAATTGTATTGATTTCCTGCGCCCATAAATTTTCACAAATTTCTAGTGGTTCAGAAGATAATTTTATGCCGAATGAATCTCCTAAGCTATGAGCTGGGTCCGTGCTCATGACTAATGTTTTTAACCCTTGTTTTGCACTTTGAAGTGCCGTTGCCGCTGAAATGCTAGTTTTTCCTACGCCGCCTTTACCTGTATACAAAATAATTCTCATATTTATATCCCCTTTGTTTCGAATGTCGAATATTACGAATGTCGAAATAATAATTTGAACAAAAACCCATAAAGGGCTTTATTCAATCGGAATGTTTTTCATCTTAGGTGTAGGAAGCTTTTCGACTTGTTTTTGTTGTGACGTAGCGATATGGTTCATAATCTTTTGGAAGATTTGTAGTAAGAATGCTTTCTCTTCTTCTGATAATGCTTCCGTCACAAGATTAAAGTAATGAGCTGCATTTTGTTTCACTTCTTGAACGAGTTGTACGCCAGTTTCGGTTAAACGAATGAGTACAATGCGTCGATCATTTTCATTCCGATAGCGCTCGATATATCCTTTTTTCACAAGTCGATTCACGACACCTGTCGTCGTGCTCATTGGAATATCAAGAAGTTCGGAGATCTTTGTCATTGTAATATCTGTATTTCGTTCCATCCATAATAGACAGAATACCTCCGTTTTAGAAAGTGATAAATCAAGGCTTACCCATTCTTCGGGATAGAAAAGCTTCTTGGCGTTATCTAGCAGTAAGTCTAAAAAATGTTCGTATTGCAACAATTATTTCCACTCCCGTATATTTCGAAGTTCGTAATATTTGTTTTTATTCTATGCTTATTGCAAATAAATGTCAAATGATTATTACCTGTTTTTTCAGACTAAATGAAAAAGAAACCTCATAATAGTAATATACTTATCTATCATATACATAATGCTAACCAGGAAATATCCAAGATATATAAATCCATTTTGATTTTCGACGTATGAACTGCGGCTATGAAAGTAAAAACAATTCTCCACTTATTTCCTCTTTTTGTTTTCACACGGCATGGGGCGAAAAAAGGCACTGACCGCTTCTATGCATGGCCGGATGCTCTCTCCCATCTGAAAAGAATGATTTGATGTTCGTTTTTTAATTTGGATTTACATAAAAATCCATAATAGTAATATACTTATCTATAATGGATAGATCGCTAGCAAGGGGGGAGAACAATGAGAAGGAGAAATACGCAAGCGTTCACATTTTTAGCATGGACTTCGTTTGTATGCGCACTTTCAGGTATGTTAATAGGCATTTATACGTTAGATGAACCACTTAGTGTGAAAGGATATTATTTAATAGGTACTTTGTTTTTAACAATGTCATGTTTTGTACTGCAAAAAACAATTCGTGATAATGAGGAAGATAATGAACATATTCCTAAAAAAGAACCAGTTGATAAATCGTAATTTGTAAAGAAAGGAAAAAGCCTTTCTTTTTTTTGTGTAAAAATGCTGTAAGTACCGTGTGTTGACTTGCTTGAAGTACTGAAAATTTGGTATCATCAATAGTATTGTAGATTGAACGATATATTATGGAGGTGGCCTAGCCGTGTCAAGAATTTCCGTTGAGAATGTAAAGCATGTAGCGCATTTAGCACGTCTTGCAATTACAGATCAAGAAGCAGAAAAATTTCAAAAACAACTAGATGCAATTGTTACATTTGCAGAACAGTTAAATGAATTAGATACAACAGGTATTAAACCAACAACTCACGTATTAAATATGAAAAATATTATGCGTGAAGATGTGCCAGAAAAAGGTTTACCAGTTGAAGAAGTATTAAAAAATGCACCGGATCACAAAGATAATCAAATCCGTGTTCCAGCAGTATTAGAATAGAGGAGGGGAATTTCGATGTCATTATTTGATCATTCTGTATCAGAGTTACATAAAAAATTAAACAACAAAGAAATTTCCGTTACGGATTTAGTAGAAGAATCTTACAAGCGTATTGCGGATGTTGAAGATAACGTAAAAGCTTTTCTTACATTAGATGAAGAAAATGCACGTGCGAAAGCAAAAGAATTAGATGCGAAGATTGGTGCTGAAGATAATGGTTTACTATTTGGTATGCCAATCGGTGTGAAAGATAACATCGTAACAAATGGTCTTCGTACAACTTGTGCGAGCAAAATTTTAGCAAACTTCGATCCAATTTATGATGCGACAGTTGTGCAAAAGCTAAAAGCTGCTGACACAATTACAATTGGTAAATTAAACATGGACGAGTTCGCAATGGGTTCTTCAAATGAAAACTCTGGTTTCTATGCTACGAAAAATCCATGGAATTTAGATTACGTTCCAGGTGGATCTAGTGGTGGTTCTGCAGCAGCAGTAGCGGCTGGAGAAGTACTATTCTCTTTAGGATCTGATACTGGTGGCTCCATCCGCCAACCAGCTGCATATTGCGGCGTTGTTGGTCTAAAGCCAACTTATGGACGTGTATCTCGCTTTGGTTTAGTTGCATTCGCATCTTCTCTTGACCAAATCGGACCCATTACACGTACAGTAGAAGATAATGCATACTTATTACAAGCAATTTCAGGTGTTGACCGCATGGATACAACTTCTGCAAATATTGAAGTTGGTAACTACTTAGCTGGTTTAACAGGTGATGTAAAAGGCTTACGTATCGCTGTACCAAAAGAATACTTAGGAGAAGGTGTTGGCGAAGAAGCCCGTGAGTCAGTGCTAGCTGCTTTAAAAGTATTAGAAGGTATGGGCGCAACTTGGGAAGAAGTATCTCTTCCGCACTCTAAATATGCTTTAGCAACGTACTACTTAATCTCTTCTTCTGAAGCGTCTGCTAACCTTTCACGTTTTGATGGCGTACGCTATGGCGTTCGTTCTGACAATGTGAATAACTTAATGGACCTTTACAAAAACACGCGTAGCGAAGGCTTCGGTGATGAAGTAAAACGTCGTATTATGCTTGGTACATTTGCTCTTAGCTCTGGTTACTATGATGCATATTACAAAAAAGCACAACAAGTACGTACATTAATTAAAAATGATTTTGAAAATGTATTTGCTAACTATGATGTTATCATTGGACCAACAACGCCAACTCCTGCATTTAAAGTAGGCGAAAAAGTAGACGATCCAATGACAATGTATGCAAACGACATTTTAACAATCCCAGTAAACTTAGCAGGTGTTCCGGCAATTTCTGTTCCATGTGGATTTGGTGCGAACAACATGCCACTTGGTTTACAAATTATCGGTAAACACTTCGATGAAGCGACAATTTACCGCGTTGCACATGCGTTTGAGCAAGCAACAGATTATCATACAAAAAAAGCAAGTCTGTAGGAGGCGAGCATAGATGAATTTAGAAACAATTATCGGTTTAGAGGTTCACGTTGAGTTAAAAACGAATTCGAAAATTTTCTCTGCGAGTCCAACAGAATTCGGAGCGGATCCAAATACACAAACAAGTGTAATTGACTTAGGATATCCTGGGGTGCTTCCAACTCTAAATAAAGAAGCAGTTAACTTTGCGATGAAAGCTGCAATGGCATTAAACTGTGAAATCGCAACAGAAACAAAGTTTGATCGTAAAAACTATTTCTACCCAGATAATCCGAAAGCATACCAAATTTCTCAATATGATAAGCCAATTGGGGAAAATGGTTGGATTGAAATTGAAGTAGATGGCAAAAAGAAACGTATCGGTATTACACGTCTTCACCTAGAAGAAGATGCGGGTAAATCAACGCATACAAGTGAAGGCTCATTAGTGGATTATAACCGTCAAGGTATGCCATTAATTGAAATCGTATCTGAGCCAGATATGCGTACGCCAGAAGAAGCATATGCATACTTAGAAAAATTAAAATCGATCATTCAATATACAGGCGTATCTGATTGTAAAATGGAAGAAGGTTCTCTTCGCTGTGATGCGAACATTTCCCTTCGTCCAGTAGGACAAGAGAAGTTTGGTACAAAAGCAGAACTGAAAAACTTAAACTCATTTACTTATGTACAAAAAGGACTTGAGCATGAACAAGTACGCCAAGAAAAAGAACTATTATCTGGTGGCATCATTCAACAAGAAACACGTCGTTACGATGAAGCAACGAAGAAAACAATCTTAATGCGTGTAAAAGAAGGATCGGACGATTACCGTTACTTCCCAGAGCCGGATTTAGTTGAACTTTACATCGATGATGAGTGGAAAGAACGCGTTCGTGCTTCTATTCCAGAACTTCCAGATGCTCGTAAAGTACGCTATGTTGAAGAACTTGGTTTACCAGCTTATGATGCACACGTATTAACATTAACAAAAGAGATGTCTGATTTCTTTGAAGCGACAATCGCAGATGGTGCAGACGCGAAATTAACATCAAACTGGTTAATGGGTGAAGTACTTGCATACTTAAACAAACAACAAAAAGAATTAAAAGACGTAGCATTAACGCCAGCTGGTCTATCTAAAATGGTTCAATTAATTGAAAAAGGTACAATTTCGTCTAAGATTGCGAAAAAAGTATTTAACGAATTAATTGAAAAAGGTGGGGACCCAGAAGAAATCGTTAAAGCGAAAGGTCTTGTTCAAATTTCTGACGAAGGCACACTTCGTAAAGTCGTAACTGAAATTCTTGATAATAATGAACAATCTATTGAAGACTTCAAAAACGGTAAAGACCGTGCAATTGGTTTCTTAGTTGGTCAAATTATGAAGGCAACAAAAGGACAAGCTAACCCGCCACTTGTTAATAAGATCTTGTTAGAAGAAATCAATAAACGATAAGCTGAAACGATTAAAGATTAAACAGAGAAAGCACCCATATTTGGGTGTTTTTTCTGAGTTAATCAAACGTTTGTTTAAATTAAGAAATTATTTAAACAAACGTTTGATTAACTGACAAATGTGAGAAAATGTTTGTATAGCAACTATGATATGATAGTTGCAAAAAGGTGGGAATAATGATAAATCTAGACATAGAGAGTTTTTCATCTCGTGAAATAATAGATACTTATTATTCGTTATATTTATTTTTTATGAAATAATGAGAAGTAATAAAGAATGGAAAGATATATTTCTTGGTCAAATAAAGCAAAACCTTCGTTAGTGAACATATACTAATGAAGGGCTACACGAATCGGGTTCTTACTGCCTATTTGAGCGGGATAAAAAGAAGGATAGGAAGATGAGAGGAGGTAGGCATAGGAACGCTGAATAAGGGTTCGGTATATTCTTTTTCTATGAATCAGAAATTTCCTGTGCTAATGAATAATGAAGCGAGCAAGAATAATTTATAATCCTACTTCTGGTCGTGAGTTATTTAAAAAGAGCTTACCAGAAGTATTACAAAAATTAGAACAAGCTGGATATGAAACATCTTGTCATGCAACAACTGGTCCTGGAGATGCGACTATGGCGGCGAGGCAAGCTGCAGATCGTAAGTTTGATGTTGTGATTGCAGCAGGCGGTGATGGTACATTAAACGAGGTTGTAAATGGTTTAGTAGGGCATGAACATCGTCCGAAATTCGGTATCATTCCAGTTGGAACGACAAATGATTTTGCACGTGCAATTGGTGTACCACGTTCTATTGAAGAGGCGGCAGATATCATTTGTGAAGGTAAGACTGTTCCACTAGACTTAGGCAGAGCAAATGATACATATTTTATTAACATTGCTGGCGGCGGACGTATTACAGAATTAACATATGAAGTACCAAGTAAGTTGAAAACAGTTTTAGGGCAGCTTGCCTATTATTTAAAAGGTATCGAAATGCTACCATCACTACATCCAACATATGTTGAAATCGAGTATGATGGAAAGCTACTACAAGAAGAGATTACGATGTTTTTAATTACGAATACACGCTCTGTCGGTGGTTTTGAAAAGGTTGCACCATATGCATCTATTAACGATGGTCTATTTGATTTATTAGTGCTGAAGAAGGGTTCTATTGCTGATTTAATTAAAGCAGCAACACAAGCGCAGCGTGGTGAGCATATTAATAACCCAAAGGTTTTATATACGCAGGCAAATCGTATTAAGGTTCATTCACCGGATAAATTAATGATTAATTTAGATGGTGAATATGGCGGAGATGCACCGATGGAATTTGAAAATATATATCATTGTCTTGAACTATTTGTTCCTGAACATCAAGAGGATGTCCTATAAAAGAAGGCACTGAAAAAGTCATTGCTTTGAAATAATAGCACGCATTTTATCAGGATGTTGAAAAGAGAAAGGAGTCCATTACCTGTATATAGTAGGTAATGAACTCCTTTTTCTTATAAAGTGGACTTTTTCGGTGCCCTCCTATAAAAGGCATCCTCTTTTATGGTTTATGTGTACATGGAATATTACCATTAATTTCTTTTGTAAATTGGGAGTTGGTTTGATTTTTATGGTATTTTTACAATGCGTTCATCTTACATCCACATTTACTTGCTACACTGAATGTGAGAAGGGCAGAAAGGTAGGGTGTTATGGAGAAGATAAAGGCAATACTCTTTGATAAAGATGGAACGTTAATGGATTTTCACTCAATTTGGATTAAAGTAGCAGAAGAACTTGTAGCTGAACTTATAGAACTACATCAATTACCTCAATCATTACGGTTAACTATTTTGGAGGAAATTGGTGTTGAAGGGGCGTTCGTTCATCCACGTAGTGTATTGGCAGCAGGAACAAGCCACGATATAGCGAAAATTTGTTGTAAGTATATACCGTCTGTTGAAGAGAGTGATATGCATCACTGGATAAGTGGAAAACTATTTACTATTATGTACGAACATCGTTCACATATGAGAATGACAGCAGACTTACCAAAACTTTTACAAGCATTGAAAGAAAAAGGGTTAATTTTAGGTGTTGTGACTGCTGATGATTTTGCGCCAACAGAACTCTTTTTAAAACAGTATCAATTAGAATCGTTTTTTGACTATATTATAGCTTCAGATACATTTCCAGCTCAAAAACCAGATAAACAAATTGTAGAATCGTTTTGTGAAAAATTCGGGATAGACCCAGGAGAGGTAGTAGTTGTTGGGGATACACCAACAGACTTGTATTTAGCGAAAAATAGCGGAGCTTGTTATGCAATTGGAGTTCTTTCAGGGACGGGGGATCGTCAAACGTTAGCACCACTTGCAGATATTGTATTAGATTCTGTCGGTAATTTCATTTCTGATTCTGGAGAACTGATTTGGGAACGAGAAAAGTCTAATCTATAAATAAAATAAGTCTATATTGACTTGTATTAAGTCGATGTAGACTTATTTTTTATGTCGAAATCTTGAGAAAACTAGAAGATGATTGTATTCATTAAGTTGGCATACATCTTGCAATATAGAAAAAGAAAATCATAGTCTAGAAAAGGATGGGAGAAACGATGAATAAAAAATTCGCTAAAGTAAATGAACAAATTCCAGGACCAAAAGCAGCTTCTTTATTAGAACGCCGTCAAAATATCGTACCAAGGGGCGTAAGTAATGGGATTTCAACATTCGTACAGTCAGCCGATGGTGCGCTTGTAACAGATGTAGATGGAAATCAATTTATCGATTTTGCAGGAGCAATTGGAACGATTAACGTAGGACATTGTCATCCTGCCGTGAAAGAGGCGCTTCATAAACAAGTAGATCAATACATTCATACTGGCTTTAATGTAATGATGTATGAGCCGTATATTGAATTAGCAGAGAAGCTTGCTGCATTAGCTCCTGGAAACTTTGAGAAACAAGTACTGTTTTTAAATAGCGGTGCTGAAGCGGTTGAAAATGCTGTGAAAATTGCTCGTAAGTATACGAAAAGAACTGGAATTATTGCATTTACAAAAGGATTTCACGGTCGTACATTGATGACAATGACGATGACAAGTAAAGTAAAGCCTTATAAATTTGGATTTGGACCATTTGCACCGGAAGTATATAAAGCACCATTCCCATATGAATACCGTCGTCCAGAAGGCTTAACAGACGAACAATATGATAACTTTATTATTGAAGAATTTAAGAATTTCTTAATCTCAGAAGTTGCCCCAGAAAGCATAGCTGCCGTTGTAATGGAGCCTGTTCAAGGTGAAGGTGGCTTTATCATTCCAAGTAAGAAGTTTGTACAAGAAGTACGTCGTCTTTGCTCGGAACACGGCATTTTATTTGTAGCTGATGAAATCCAAACAGGTTTTAGCCGTACAGGAAAATACTTTGCAATTGATCACTATGATGTCGTTCCAGACTTAATTACTGTTTCGAAATCATTAGGGGCAGGAGTACCGATTAGTGGAGTTATTGGGCGAAAAGAAATTATGAATGAATCAGCACCAGGAGAACTTGGGGGAACATACGCTGGAAGTCCATTAGGCTGCGCTGCTGCATTAGCTGTTTTGGATATTATAGAGAAAGAAAAATTAAATGATCGAGCTCTGCATGTAGGGAAAGTTGTGATGGATCGATTTGAGGAAATGAAGAAAAAGTACAACTGTATTGGTGACGTACGTGGTTTAGGAGCGATGTGTGCATTTGAACTTGTTAAAGACCGTACAACGAAAGAAGCAGATAAAGAATTAACAGCACGTTTATGTGCTGAAGCAAATAAACGTGGACTGCTCTTATTATCTGCTGGAACGTATGGGAATGTAGTTCGTGTCCTAATGCCACTAGTTATTACAGATGAGCAATTGGAAGAAGGGCTTACAATTATTGAAGATTCCTTGCAAGCTTGTTATGAGCAAGCAGATATCGCTCGTGTGTAAATAATAGCGATATAAAACCTTTTTTTGGGAGTGGGAGAGAGCGTCCGTTTATGCATAGAAGCCGTCAGGGCCTCTTCCTCTCCCATACCGAATAAAAGAAAAGAGAGAAAAATGAGTGCGGATTCCCTTTTGTTTTCATAGCAGTAACCTATCTGCCTGAAAATTAAAATGGATTTACAACAAATGTGCAATCATTCTAGTTTACTCCGTTTAGAAAAAAACACAGAAAATTCCCTTAAATAGAGATTTCACTTTATAATGAAATGTAAGCGATAATAAAGGGAAGATTGGATCCTGCATTTGAGGAGTGGCTGGAATGGTTGCAGAAAAGGAACGAGCATTTATGGATTTAAAAGATGTGTTTGAATTTGCATTTGATGAAATTTTTGTTACGGATGAGGAAGGGACTGTCGTCCGTGTAAATAGTACATGTGAAAGACACTATCAATTATCTGCTGAAGAGTTAGTAGGAAAACATGTAAAAGAGCTGCAAAAAGAAGGGATTTTTTATCCATCTGCAACATTGGAAGTAATTGAGAAGAAAAAACCAATTGAACTTGTTCAAACAACAAAGTCAGGAGAGTATTTGCACGTTCGAACAAGGCCTGTGTTTGATGAACAAGGGAATTTACGAAGAGTAATTAGTTACTCT
Organism: Bacillus sp. TL12; assembly: GCF_022625245.1. NCBI lineage: Bacteria > Bacillati > Bacillota > Bacilli > Caryophanales > Bacillaceae > Bacillus > Bacillus sp. TL12. The sequence continues at coordinate 49,564 of NZ_JAJJBY010000016.1, forward strand.
CGTGATCTTACGGAACTCTATCAATTACGAAAAAAGGTAGAGGAGATGGATAATCAGTTAAAGACATATAAAAAAGAGTTAAGAGAAACGTATGAATATGAAGGGCTTATTTTTAAAAGTGTAGCTATGCAAAAAATAGTCGCAACAATCCAAAAAGTATCCATGGTAGATAGTACGGTTCTTATTTTAGGTGAGACTGGAGTAGGAAAAAGTAGATTAGTACGTCATTTGCATGAAGTAAGTCATCGTAAAAATGAAATGTTTTATGAAATTAATTGTGCGGCATTACCGACAAACTTAATTGAATCGGAACTGTTTGGCTACTCAGGTGGTTCTTTTACAGGCGCAAATCGCGAAGGAAAAAAGGGCATTTTGGAGTTAGCTCATAGAGGAACTCTTTTTTTAGATGAAATTGGTGAAATGCCGCTTGAAATTCAGGCGAAACTGCTGCAAGTACTACAAGAAAAAACATTCCGCCCAGTAGGAGGTAGAGAACTAAAAAAAGTAGATGTTCGAATTGTGGCAGCTACGAATAGGGATTTAGCTGAAATGGTAAAGCAAGGGACGTTTCGGAAAGACTTATATTATCGTCTTAATGTCATACCGATTCAAATTCCGCCGCTGCGCGAGAGAACGGAAGATATTTTACCGTTAGTTTATCATTACCTACAACATTTTAATGAAAAGTATGGACGTGATGTAAAGCTAGCACCTAGCACATTACAAATACTCGTAGGGTATCCTTGGGAAGGAAATAATAGAGAAATAGAAAACGTAATTGAAAGGATTGTCATTACTGCTGATGACATTGTCATGATAGAAGACTTACCGATATCTATGCAGGAATCTACAGTTGAGCAATCCGGTCAAAGCCTCTATAAAATGTTGGAAGAAGTAGAACGAAATATTATTCTTAAAGCGTATAAAACACATGGATCAAGTTATAAAGTCGCAGAATTCCTGAAAATAAGTCAATCTGCAGCTACTAGGAAAATTAAGAAGTTTATAGGGGAGGAATATTTAGTTGGGGGAGAAGAAGGAACTTAAAAAAGTACTATCACGTTTTGATGTTCTTTTCCTTGCGATAGGTGCAATGCTTGGATGGGGTTGGGTTGTGCTTTCGGGGGATTGGGTTACATCCGCTGGTTCTATGGGGGCAGTTATTGCTTTTATTATAGGAGGATTACTTGTTATTTTCGTTGGATTAACATATGCTGAGCTTGCCTCGGCTATGCCAGAAACTGGCGGCGGTTTATTATATGTATATGAGGCATTTGGGAAGAAGCCAGCCTTTATTGCTTCATGGGCAATGGTATTAGGCTGGGTAGTTTTTGGAGGCTATTTCTTTGTCAGAATGATTTCCGGTAAGTATGAAGGAAATAACTTTGAAAATGAAGAGAATATAAAGGAGGAAGAGAACATTGGATAAGAAAGCGACGTATGTAAACTTAGATCAAAAAGCGATGTATATAAATGGAGAGTGGATTAAGCTGCAGGAACAAATTGAGATTAATAATCCAGCGACACAGGAAGTATTTGCAACTGTTCCAAAGGGCGGAGTAACTGAGGCAAAGCAAGCTGTAGATGCCGCACACGAAGCTTTTAAATCTTGGTCAAAATTAACGGCAGCTGACCGTGCACAAAAATTAAAAAAGTGGTTTACATTAATTGATGAAAACAAAGAAGAAATTGCGGCGATTATGACAAAAGAACAAGGAAAGCCGTTTGCAGAAGCACTTGGGGAAGTGAACTATGCAAATAGTTTTGTAGAGTGGTATGCAGAAGAAGGGAAACGAGTATACGGTGAAATGATCCCAGCTTCCCACCCCAATAAACGCATTTTAGTAACGAAGCAACCTGTGGGCGTTATTGCGGCGATTACACCGTGGAATTTTCCAGCTGCAATGATTACAAGAAAAGTAGCACCAGCACTTGCAGCAGGCTGTACAGCAGTTGTAAAACCTGCAAGTCAAACACCGTTAACAGCATTAAAATTAGCTGAACTTGCACATGAAGCTGATATCCCAAAGGGTGTGTTAAACATTGTAACAGGTAGTGCAAAGGCAATTGCCGATACTTGGATGGAAGATGGACGCGTAAGAAAGGTTTCATTTACAGGATCAACTGAAATCGGCAAAGAACTAATGTGTGGAGCTGCGAAAACGATGAAGAAAGTTTCGCTTGAGCTAGGTGGCCATGCTCCATTCATCGTAATGAACGATGCGGATTTAGATAAAGCAGTAGAAGCAGTAATTGGTTCGAAATTCCGTAATGCTGGACAAACATGTATATGTACAAATCGCGTATTTGTACAAGAAGCGGTGTATGGAGAATTTGCGGCGAAGTTCCAAAAAGCAGTAGGACAGCTTAAAGTAGGCGATGGATTTGGAGAAGGTACGACTGTAGGACCGCTAATTGATGCGAATGCTGTAGAAAAAGTACAGGAGCATATTGAAGATGCAATCAAAAAAGGCGGTGAAATTCTGTATGGAGGTCAAACACTTACAGAATTAAATGGTCACTTCATTGAGCCAACTGTCATTGGAGACGCCAACGACACAATGTTGTGTATGACTGAAGAAACATTTGGTCCAGTGGCACCAGTAGCGAAATTTGAAACGGTAGAAGAAGTTATTGAGCGTGCGAATAACACGCCATATGGCTTAGCGGCGTATGTATTTACAAAAGATATTAGCCAAGCCTTTCAAATTAGTGAAGCGCTAGAATATGGAATTATTGGCTTAAACGATGGGCTTCCATCTGTTGCACAAGCTCCATTTGGCGGATTTAAAGAAAGTGGGATTGGTCGTGAAGGCGGTCATTTTGGAATTGAAGAGTATTTAGAAATTAAATATATTTCGTTAGGATTGTAATAGCTCCCGGTGTTAGTGAATGCTATTTCTCGTTATTAGTAGCTATCTTCTGCGGAAGGTAGCTATTTTATTTTGTTTTGTTTGTTGGGAAATAAGAGTTAGCAGTCTCTTATTTGTCGGTTAGTCGATATCCTTTGTAGAACCGCCGATATATTGTGAGAAATGGTCGATATATTTGGGAAATCGCTGGTAAAATTTCATTTACCATTTTGCATTATAGACTTTCCACAACCTAAATAAAAAAACACTCAAAAAAGAGTGTTTTTTACTTTGGATCTTCTATTAGAACGCCCAATTCCCTTTACGGAAGATTGGTTCATGTGTTCCATCAGCTGTAATACCATCGATATCAAGTTCAGCTGAACCAATCATAAAGTCTTCATGTGTAATACTAGCGTTTGCACCATTTTCTGCAAGCTCTTCTTTTGACATTGTTTTACCGCCTTCTAAGTTAAATGCATAAGCATTTCCAATTGCTAAATGGCAAGATGCATTTTCATCAAATAGCGTATTATAGAATAAAATATTTGTGTTAGAAATTGGTGAATCATGAGGTACTAATGCAACCTCTCCTAAGAAGTGAGAGCCTTCATCTGTCTCAACTAAATGTTTTAAAGCTTCTTCGCCAACGTCAGCTTTATAGCCTACAATACGTCCATTTTCAAATGTTAGTGTAAAGTTATCAATGATGTTGCCTCCAAAAACTAATGGTTTTGTGCTTGATACTTGTCCATTTACACCTGTTTTTAATGGCATTGTAAATACTTCTTCTGTTGGAATATTAGCCATAAATGGTACATTCTTTTCATTTAGGCTACCAGCTCCAGCCCATACATGTTTTTCTGGAAGTTCAATTGTTAAATCTGTTCCAGGACCTGTATAATGAAGAGCTTTATAATGCTTTTCATTTAAGTAATCTACTTTTTTATGTAATGTTTCATCATGTTCTTTCCATGTTTCCACAGGGTTTTCTAGGTTTGCACGAGTTGCTTGGAAAATTGCATCCCACAGTTTTGCTTCCTGCTCTTCCGGTGCGACATCAGGGAATACTTTAGCTGCCCATTCTTTCGTAGGAACAGAGATCACACACCAGCTTACTTTATCTGCTTGTACATAATCACGGTATACTTTCATTGCTTCTCCAGCAACTTTATGAGCACTTGCAATTTTTTTAGCATCTACACCTTTTAATAAATCTGGATTTTCTGCATAGATAGACATAAATGCAGCGCCTTCTTTTGCTAATTCTTCACGTGCATGTGCCTTCCAAGCAGGAAATTCTGAGAATGCTTCTTCAGGGGCTAAATCAAATTTTAAACGTGTTAATACTTCATCGTTCCAATCTACATATACATGTTTTGCACCTGATTTATATGCCTTTTCTGTAACAAGACGGACAAATGGAGCAGCTTCAAGTGGGGCATTAATAGATAATGTTTGTCCAGGCTGAATATTAACACCGACATTGACTGCAAGAGCAGCATACTTTTCTAACGTTTGTTCAAATGACATATGTACAATCTCCTTTATTCGAAATATTTCTTATATACATAATACAAGAAAATTTCAAAAATATAAATAGAACTCAGATGAGATTGAGTTCTATTTTTTACTTATTTAATAGCAAGTCCAAACTGTTCAACTGTTGTGGAATGATGCATGCGAACGCGCTTTATTTTTAACAGTTCATCTGTTTCACCTTTTGTAATAAACTGTCCCGTTTTTGTCGTTGTCGCAAATTGATAATATTTCTTTGTTTCTTCTACAACTTGATCATTTACATGTCCAAATGGATAGGCAACTGCAATAACTGGTTTACCAGTAATTTTTTCAAGTTTTTCCTTTGAACCTTTTAACTCTTCTTCATAGTTTGTGATTTTCGGTAAATCAGCGTGTGTTGCTGTATGAGATTGTACAGAGAAAATACCTGAATTAACCATTTCTTTTATATCCGCAGTGGATAAGGAGCCTTCTGCATCGATGTTATCAACAATCATATATTCAGTTGCTACTGGCTTAAATGTATCATCTTTTAACTTTTGTAGAATATGAAATGCATTCATATTATTTTTCATACCATCATCAAACGTAACAAAAATCGGTTTATTTACTTTATTCATGTCATTCCAGCGTTCGAACGTTAACAAAGTATAGCCGTTCTCTTTTAAATATTGCATTTGTGCTTCAAAGTTAGCGGGTGAGACAAATAAGTCTTTAATACCTTGACCATAGTAATCCTCAATGGCGTGATACATTAAAATAGGAACGTACTGCTCAAACACAATAGAGGATGTTGTTAATGGAATGTTTTTTCCATTTTCTTTTACACCAGTTGATTCAATTTGATACTCACCGCGTTTTCCTTCAAATTCTTTTACATCAAAAGGAATTGTAAATTGTTTGTCTTTCTCTTTTGATGAAAATAACTTTGCACTTTCCTTTCCATCAGCCGTTCGCCAAATTTTATATTGTACTTCGGTTAAAGAATCTTTTATATCCGTCATATAGATAGATGTGTTTGTGGATTCATGTGTAACGGGATTCCAAGATATTTTACCTTGTGGTTGTACTTTTTCTTCTTGCTTTTTTGGTTGTTCTTGAACCGTTTTCTCTTTTTTCGGTCCATTACTCGCATTGGTAGAGTTACAGTTACAACCTGCTAGAATGGCAGATGTACATAACGCAATAGCTGTATATTTTTTCATAACGGTCACCTTCTATTGTGTATTCACTTTTATCCAGCATCTCACCTCAAGAAACGAGAAAGATAGGTAGGGGCGGGCTGATTAAAGTTTCACTTTATATCGTTATAATAAAGTAGTAGCAGTTCAAAGAAATAAATAGTTAAGAAGTTTCTCTACTTCGAAGTCTTTTTCTCTTTGCAGGTTTGTTACAAATGATAACAATGTAGCAGACAACAAAGATGAAAGGAATTAAAAATACATAACTAGGAATGCCAAAAACATAATGACTTTTTATACTTAAAAATAATAGATGTAGGAAATCAAAAAGAGCATGTAATTTCATCGGGACCTCCAATTTGTTTTTTACAAATTATAACATTTACGAAAGTGGTGCCACATGTTCAAGACTAAAATTTAAGCTAATTTTAAAGTTGGGAAAGTAAAGAAAAGACTACTTTTTCATAAAAGTAGCCTAAAAAACGATTAATAGTTTTCTTTTACAAGCGACATGAACTGGGCCATTGTTGTATTAGGGCCAACAAAGTGTCGCTTAATTAAGTATTGTTCATTCGGCGTGCCTTTTGTAATATGAGTTCCATGATCGGTAGTTACTGCAAATTCATAATGTTTCTTCGTTTCTTCCACAGCTGGATCATTATAAGAACCTACCGGATAGGCAAGGGCAATGACTTTTTTGCCTGTAAGATTTTCGATTTTTTCTTTTGATGCACGTAATTCTTCATCATAATTAGTTGTATAAGCCATCATTGTATGGTTAGCAGTATGAGATTGAATGGAAAAAATACCTGAATCAAGCATTTGTTTTATATCATCTGTCGTAAGACGATTTGGTGTATCAATAGTACTTGAAACGAGGAATTCTGTTGCTGCTGGTTGGAATGTATCATCTTTTAATTTTTGTAAAATATGAAGAGCATTCATATTGTTTTTTCGACCATCATCCATTGTTACAAAGACAGGCTTATTGACGCGGTTTACATCACCCCAACGTTCAAACGTTAACATTGTATAACCGTTATCTTTTAAATACTGCATATGCTTTTCAAACTGTTCTGGTGGTACATATAAACCTAAATCACCATCACTTGGTCCAGGGTATTTTTCAATCGCATGGTACATAAGGAAAGGTACATGTTGCTGGAATGTAATCGTAGATTTCACTAGGGGAACTTCTGTGTCGTCATCTTTTAATCCCACTGTTTCAATTTGAAATTCTCCACGTTTTAAATGAAATGATTGTAAATGAAACGGGAGAGCAAAATCACGAGCTTTGTCTTGTGATACAAAGGTTTGTTTACTTTCAGGACCGTCAGCTGTACGCCAAATATTATAACGCACTTCTTTAAATGAATCTCTTAAACTTTTTGTATAAAGCGTCGTATTTTTTGCGTTGTATTCAAATGGATCCCATGAAATGATTCCTTGTGTCAAAGGTACTTCTACTGCTTTGGTCTGTACTTCCTTCGTTTCCTTTTGGCCCTTGTAAGTTGCTTCTTTTGTCTGTTTTTCACTAGCAGTACTAGTGTTACAACCTACGAGAATAGCAGAAGAAAGCAAAGCAATACATGCATATTTCTTCATAATATCTATCATCCTTCTATTGTGTATTTATTTTTTGCCTCTCATATGTAATAGGTTCTTTATTTTTTGTTATAAGAGACTGTTTATTCAAATATTCTTATTTGAATTATACCCTTGTCCATCATATCACTATAGAATATAGAGGGAAATACCTCTTTTGGGAGAATTCGACAAAAATGATGTGTATTTGCAAAGAATTTTTCTTATGTAAAATTTTTGTGAACAAAAAAAACTACCTTCGAAAATAGTAGTTTCCGAAGGTAGTTTTAAAGAACACTTTTTTCACTTTTGGTTTTTGTTGTTGGATATTTCTTCACTGTAAATAGACAAAAAAGATTTTCTGGCCAATACTAGTATATATTTATCTCTTGATATATAAAAGAGAAATTTTATGAAAGAATGTATGCAATTTTGCATATTATTAGATGTTTAGGATGCTTACCTTTTGAGATGAAAAAATCACCCTCATCCTCTCGAAATAGAAGAAGATAGGGTGATTTATGATTAAATAAATAATCCAGCGATCGTAGCGGATAAAATAGAAGCAAGTGTTGATGCAAATAGCATTTTCCAACCGAACTTAGATACTACGCCTCCTTGTTTTTCAGACAGGGCACGGATTGTACCAACGATCGCACCGATTTGGCTAATACTTGCGAAGCTAATTAAGAACACAGTAACGATTCCAACTGTACGTGGAGATAACGTTTTTGCAACTTCTTTTAAATCAAGAATAGCTACGAATTCATTTAAAACAATTTTTGTTCCCATAATTCCACCAGCTGGGATAATATCGTGAGCTGGAATACCCATTAGGAATGCAAATGGAGCAAGAATATAACCGAATATTTGTTGTAATGTAACGGCATATCCCATTGCGCCTGAAGCTGCGCTAATTACATAGTTAACGACTTCCATAACACCGATAAAAGCAATCATTAAAGCAGCAACGATACCAGCTACTTTTAAACCATCAAGTGCACCGTTAATCATAGCTCCGATAAAGCTGTCTCCGAATAGGCTTCTATCAAATTTTTGAACCACTTCTTCTTCTTTTTTCGTATCAACTGGTGTTAATAACGAACAAACGATTAAGCTTGAGAATAAGTTTAGTGGAAGAGCTGCTAGTACATATTTTGCATCTAACATCATAACGTATGATGCTGTAACAGAAGCAGAAACTGAGCTCATTGCTGAACAACAAATGATAAACATACGGTTTTTATTGAAATGTTGTAAATCATTTTTAATAACGATTAACGCTTCACTGGAACCGAAGAATACAGAGTTTACCGCATGGAATGATTCAACGCGTGGTAAACCAGTAATTTTTGAAATTGCACCGCCGACAACGCGAACGATGAATGGTAAAACACCTAAATAACTAAAGATAGATAGTAGTGCTGAGAAAAAGACGATAATGAGTAATACATTTAAGAAAAAGACAAAGTCTCTTTGAATACCGTTAAAGAGAAAATCGACACCTGTTGTACCAAGTTTAATCAGTTTGTTGAACACTTTACTAATAAAAATAATGATCTGTTGACCAATTTTTGTGCCAAACATAAACCAACCAATTAAAATTTGGAAACCAATCATAATAGCAATTGCACGGAAGTTGATTTTACTTTTGTTGTTTGACAAAGCAAAACATAAACCTAACACGGCAAGAATACCGATAACGCTCATTACATATTGCATGTAGTTGCCCCTTTCAGAAGTTCGTATAAAGTTTTTACATAAAACACTCGTTATATAACTAATAAATACAAATTGAAAATCCGGCATAAAGACCGATATAAAAACGACATAAAAACCCCTTTCCTTTTAGATGGGAGAGGATCCAGCCGAGCATAGAAGCGGTCAGGTCCTTTTTTAGCTCCATGCCAAGTGAAACCAAAAAGAGAAAACGAGAGTAGGTCACTTTTTATTCTTCATAGCCGTAACTTATATGCTTGGAAATCAAAATGAAAATAAATAAAGTTAGAGAGGTTTTATGTCATACGTAAGATGTCTGACCTTTTAGAGAAATAAAAAATAAAAAAAGACCCATATGGATTCACTTTCGTCTATGAGAGAAAGCTAATCAATATGAGTCTTTGTATACACAAAAAAGCTAATATTCATTAGTTTTCCCCATAGTCCAGCAATTTTCGGTTGCCGGGTAGAAACTCTCGATCCATATTATCGAGTATATATGAGGTAACATCGTCCGTATTAAATTAGTAGTAGCGTAACATTACTAGAGAACTATCGTCAATAGCTTTTTTTCTTCCAATAGAAATAGACCATATAAGTATGATAAAATGTAACGCAGTGTTATGAAAAAGAGAGGTCGGAAAATGAGTAATAAAATGACGCCACCAGTTGAAAAAAACGAGTTTATAGATGTAGTATTTGAAGATTTAACACATGATGGTGCCGGTGTTGCGAAAGTGAAAGGATATCCTATTTTCGTCAAAAACGGACTACCAGGTGAAGAAGCACAAATTAAAATTATTAAAGTAAAGAAGAACTTTGCATTTGGTCGCTTAATGAAGCTTCATACAGAAAGTCCATATCGTAAGGATGCAGAATGCCCAGTTTACAACCAATGCGGTGGTTGTCAGCTTCAGCACTTAACATATGAAGGGCAGCTAAAAGCGAAAGAAAAACAAGTACGTGACGTAATGCAGCGCATCGGAGGACTAAGTGATGTTCCTGTTCATCCTGTACTTGGCATGAAGAACCCGTGGGTATACCGGAATAAAGCACAAGTACCAATTGGAGAACGTGAAGGCGGACTTGTAGCTGGTTTCTATCGTCAAGGAACGCATGACATCATTAATATGGAAACATGCTTAATCCAAGCAGAAGAAAATGATACGTTAATTCAAGAAGTAAAACGTATTTGTGAAAGGCACGGCATCGCGGCGTACAATGAAGAACGTCATAAAGGAACGCTTCGTCACGTAATGGCTCGTTACGGACAAGTAACAGGGGAAATTATGCTTGTCTTCATTACACGTACAGCAGAACTGCCAAACAAAAAAGCAATCATTGAAGAAATTACAGCGAGATTCCCAGAAGTAAAATCAATCGTTCAAAACGTAAATACGAAGCGTACAAATGTAATCTTCGGAGATACAACGACAGTGCTGTATGGATCGGAATATATTTATGACTTTATCGGTGACATTAAATTTGCGATTTCAGCACGTTCATTCTATCAAGTAAACCCTGAACAAACGAAAGTGCTATACGATAAAACGTTAGAATACGCAAAATTAAATGGAAACGAAACAGTAATTGATGCATATTGCGGAATCGGTTCAATCTCATTATTCCTAGCGCAAAAAGCGAAGAAAGTATACGGTGTTGAAATCGTTCCAGAAGCAATCGAAGACGCAAACCGAAATGCGGAACTCAACAACATGACAAATGCTGAATTTGCAGTAGGAGAAGCAGAAGTAGTCATTCCAAAATGGTACAAAGAAGGCGTAATTGCCGACACAATGGTCGTTGATCCGCCGCGTAAAGGCTGTGATGAAGCGTTACTAAACACAATCATCGACATGAAACCAAAACGCGTCGTATACGTATCATGCAACCCAGCAACATTAGCACGTGACTTAAAAGTATTAGAAGCAGGCGGATATAAAACACAGGAAGTACAACCTGTTGATATGTTCCCTCATACTACTCATGTGGAGTGTGTGGCTTGGCTTACGTTGGTATAATAGAAAAGCAGTTGATATAGAAAAAATCTATACCATCTGCTTTTTTGTTTATCCCGCATTAACGGGCAGTAAGATCCCTACCTCAAAATTCAGCGAAAGCAATGTCCAGCTTTAGCGGCTAGAATCTTCGGTCGTTTAATCCCCTCGGACGAGGTAAAAAGCGCCTCTCTGTCAGGGGCGCGGGCGTCCTGCGATTCTGAGCGAGCCGCTTCCGCTTTTCTAAAGAAGTTAGGTGAGGGATCAACTGCCCGTAAAATCCCGATTGGTGAGGGCTAATAATCAGTGGGGGATGAAGAAAACCCCCACTGATTAAAGTTTCACTTTATAAAAATACCATTTAGGACCGATTTTAGTTAAAATAAATATTGTCGATTTTCACAAATTATAAATGTACTTGTGTTTGATAATAAGTTATGAAGCATGATATAAGTGTAAAAGAAGTGGAACATTTGGCTTTATATTTTTTGACCGAGAGTTTGAAGTTGTATTCATATTGAGAGGATTTGAGTTTGAAATGATAGATAATTTTTGGCGTGATTTACCACGACCATTTTTTGTACTTGCACCAATGGAAGATGTGACAGATGTTGTTTTTCGTCACGTAGTAAGTGAAGCCGGTCGACCGGATGTATTCTTCACAGAGTTTACAAACTCGGATAGCTATTGCCATCCAGAGGGTATGAAAAGTGTACGTGGCCGTTTAATTTTTACAGAAGATGAACAGCCAATGGTGGCACATATTTGGGGGGATAATCCCGAATATTTCCGTCAAATGAGTATTGGCATGGCAGAGCTAGGATTTAAAGGCATCGATATTAATATGGGCTGCCCTGTACCGAATGTGGCATCAAGAGGGAAAGGTAGTGGCCTCATTCTGCGTCCAGACGTTGCGGCAGAACTTATTCAAGCAGCAAAAGCGGGCGGACTGCCTGTCAGCGTGAAAACACGACTTGGCTTTAAGGAGGTAAATGAGTGGGAGGAGTGGTTAACGCATATTTTCAAACAGGATATTGCGAACCTTTCTATTCATTTACGTACAAGAGAAGAAATGAGCCAAGTAGATGCGCATTGGGAGCTAATTCCGGAGATCAAAAAATTACGTGACCGTATCGCACCAAATACGTTACTAACAATCAATGGAGACATCCCTGACCGTCAAACTGGGCTGCAGCTTGCTGAACAATATGGTATTGATGGCGTTATGATTGGGCGCGGTATTTTTAAAAATCCTTTTGCTTTTGAAAAAGAGCCAAAAGAGCATAGTAGTAAAGAATACCTTGATCTTTTAAGACTGCAGCTTGATCTTCAAGATCAATATGCGGAAGTACTGCCACGTTCAATCACAGGGCTTCATCGCTTTTTCAAAATTTATGTCAAAGGATTCCATGGAGCTGCTGAATTAAGAAATCAATTGATGAGCACGAAATCAACAGATGAAGTGCGTGCATTGCTTGATAACTTTGAAAAAAACGCGGACAGTGAAATGATGTAACTCTCAAAAAGTTAGAGGGAAATGAATTGCATCAATTTATGGATACTTATTTTATTTAGTTTCGAGTTCCTTTGTAGACAGAAACTTTTGTTTTGATAAAGTCTGTTTTCTGAAAGAAAAAGGTCTTAAGAATGTAATAAAATCACCAGCACCCCTGTGTTGCCACATACACTCTGCATATGTGGAGTGTGTGGCGGTACTTATTTTAAAATAAAGCAGCCAGCTCTCTGATAAGGGGGGCGCTGCTTTTTTAAGTTTTTTTAAAAGGATTAACGAAACTATATTGAATCCGAATATTTCCCAACGGTATCATAAGAGATGCTTTCTACTAGTGAATGTAGAATTGAAGGCGTAAGTTCTTTAGTGTAAGAAAGCCATTTAACTTAGTTGAAAGGTAAATGGTGAAGTTTTCCTCGGGATTATCGGGGATTTTTCCATTTTTCATTTGTGATAATATGAATAAAGCTTAAGTGGGATAGATCTTATGGAGGTTATTATGAAAAAAGTCGCTGTAATACAGGATTTATCATCTTTTGGAAAATGTTCATTAACAGCTGCGATTCCGGTTCTTTCGGTAATGGGGGTGCAGGCATGTCCTTTACCAACTGCTATATTGTCTGCACAAACAGGTTATCCAAGTTTTTTTTGTGAAGACTTTACATCTAAAATGCAATATTTCGAAGAGGAATGGAGCAAGCTTCATGTAACTTTTGATGGAATCTATACTGGTTTCGTAACTGGCCGAGAGCAAATTGATAATATTTTTCGTTTTTTAGATAAATTTCATACAAAAGAAACCATCTTGCTTGTTGATCCTGTGATGGGGGATATAGGTGAGGCCTATAAACTTTTTACAGAAGAATTGCTAGTGCGAATGAGAGAACTTGTGAAATGTGCAGATGTGATTACACCAAATGTAACGGAATGCTGTCTATTAACCGGATTATCTTATGAAAAACTATATAGCTATTTAAATGAAAGTGATTTTATCGAAGCGTTAGAAGAAGCTGGAAAGACATTGCAGCAAGAAACTGATGCTAAGGTGATCATAACTGGCGTGAATCCACCGTCAGCAGATCCAGATAAGCAGTTTATCGGGAATATGTATCTGGACGGGAATAAAACCTTTTATAGCACAATTCCGTATAATGGTAAAAGTTATTCTGGTACGGGGGATTTATTTGCTTCTGTCATAATGGGAAGCATGATGCGAGGAGAGGACCTAGAAAAATCCGTACAGCTTGCAGAGGCATTTCTAACAGCATCCATTCATGATACTTCCTTGGAGAAAATTCCTGAAGTAGAGGGAGTTAACTTCGAAAAATATTTGAGAATGTTATTATAAAGTGAAACTTTAATCGGGATAAAATGTTAAAGTATTAATTTAACGACATTAGCTTAAAAGTGCTCGGAGATACAATCTTAAGGACGGTTCTTAGTGATGCTATTTTAACATAATAGTTTAAAGCGTGTTAGAGAATACACTTTAACTGCTGTATAAATAATTAACATTTCAGGAGGAAAAACAATGGCAATGAGCAACAACGATATATTAAAAAGAGTAAGATACGCTATGGATATAAAAGATATAGATATGGTGGAAATATTTAAACTTGGTGGCATTGAAGTAACGAAGGAAGAAGTAGTTGATATGCTTACAAAAGTAAAGAAAAGTCCCCAACATGAAGCTGACAATGATGACGTAGTTGAAAATGATTACGTACTAACATGCGATATGATGATGTTAGAGTCATTTTTAAATGGATTTATTACTTTAAAAAGAGGAAAACAAGATCCGAAACCAGGGCAACCAGCTGGACAAACGATGCCTTTACAGAGTAATGAGAGTGCCAATAACCTTCTTCTAAAGAAAATGAAAATAGCACTATCATTAACGAGTGAGGATGTACTTACTATATTAGATAGCGTAGGAGTTAAGGTGACAAAGGGAGAGTTAGGCGCTCTATTAAGAAAGAAAGGCCATAAGAATTACAAAGAATGCGGTGATAGATACGCAAGGAATTTTGTAAAGGGATTAGCTGTAAAGTATAGAGGATAAGGAATAAGTGTTGTAAAAATTATGTTGAAACAGTAAATGATATAATAGGTAGAGTAGGACGTTTGTATCCTACTCTTTTTTTATTTGTAAAAATAATTATGAACGAATACGTTAGGTGATGAAATGGTACATACATATTTAGATGAGACAATTCATTTTCATATAAATTATAAGAAGAAAAAATCAGTACGTCTTTATGTAGATTCTTACGGGAATGTGGAAGTGCAAGCTCCGAAAAGTACACCTGTTGAATATATAATCCAATTGTTAGAGGAGAAATGGGATTGGATTCAGAAAACACGTAAGGAAATGCAGGAGAGAGTGCGTGGTCCACAGGAAAAGGCTTATGATCAAGGCGAGGGCTTTCTCTATTTAGGAAATACGTATCCGATACAGATTTCTCAAGATACAACTATTGATCAAGACAATGCAGTTTTTGAAGGGAATAAGCTACATATTTATGTGAAAGAGCTTAAGAATGAGAAAATACAACAAGCTTTAAAGCGATTTTACTATAAGCAGTGTAAATCGTTAGTAGAGAAGAGTGTGAAATCGTATCAAAGTAATTTTAAAACAAAACCACGTTCGATCCGTATTTCAGATAGTAACCGTACATGGGGAACTTGTGATTCAAATTTACAATTAACGTTTAATTGGAAGCTAGCAATGGCACCACAGAGGGTAATTGACTATGTAGTTGTTCATGAAATGTGTCATATGGTTCATTTAAATCATGATCGCTCTTTTTGGCGCCTTGTTGGGAAGATAATGCCTGATTATAAGGAAATGGAAAATTGGTTAGCGTTATCGAGTTGGAAGATGACGGTTTAGTAGTGCGTATTATATAGGTTGCGCCTATTGTCAATCTTTGTCGGTAAATCGATATATTCAAAAAATCGCTGATATAATTTCATTTACTATGGCACTGTTCACCAAGAAGAGAATAAAAAGGGATGTCACCTAGTCAAACTTTTGACTAGGTGACATCCTCTTATTTTTGCATAGGAATCATCGCCCAAACTTCACAATAAAACTCACATCTATTTTCTCCATTTTATATCCACGATACCCTTCTGTAAGCAATGTCTGCTGTTCACTAGTATTACTCATCGGAACGCTTCTAACATCCGTCCAATCTCTTTCTTTATCTTGATGCAACTCTTTTACAAAAACATACCGCATACTCCCGCCATACTTCTCCTTCAGCGCAGCAATCTCCATCCCTTGCGCAAATTTATCTTTTAAACTAGGAATGTTAAAAGGCGCAACCGTACAACAAACGTAATCGTATTTGCTATTGGCTTGCTGCAGTTCTTCCATAATCACTTTCGCTAATATTTTTTGCATTCCATTACCGCGGTACTTTGGATGAACATTTGAGATTTCTTGATAGATAACACGGTCTAATTCTTCATGCGCTAAACCGATATCAAGTCCTAAATGTTCGTCATCGATAGGGGGAGCTAGGAGTGCACGAAATGCGATCAGTTCTTGATCTACAAATGCACCAATCATTAGGCCATTCCCATTTAATATATATTGATATTCTTCTAACGTAAGAGGTTGCAAACTATTTTTATTTTCTAATGCTTCAATTACAATATCTTGTAATGATAGGATTTGCTCGATGTGATCTAAAGATAATGGTGCGACCTTGAATCTTTGTTCATTTTGTTTCAATGTTCCTTCATAAAGAGTGTTCATGTTGTGGCCTCCTTTAGCGAATAGCGTCTTGAAAAACGGTTAATTCATTCAGTATATCTTCATTAATATCAACGCCTAATCCAGGTTTTTCTGTTAGGCGAATAAAAGGTACGTCATAGGAGAGGTTACCGACATCTTTTGTGAATTTTAACGGTCCTGTTAGTTCAACGCTCGTGATGATTTTTTTCGAAAAAGCAACATGGAATCCTGCAGAAGATGCAACAGATGATTCGACCATGGAACCAACTTGACATTCAATACCGGCCATTTCAGCTTGATGAGCGAGTTTGACGGCCGGATAGATGCCGCCGCATTTCATTAGTTTTATATTCACTTTATCAGCTGCGTCTAATTTAATAATTTGACGCATTTCACGAGAGCCTTTTAGTCCTTCATCAATCATAAGTGGGAGGTCTGTTTTAGAACGAATATGAGCCATTGCGTCAATATCATCCGCTACAACAGGTTGTTCAATCCAATCGATGTTTAAATGTCCTAATGAACGAAGTGCGGTTAATGTGTTCGCGCTATTTTTCCATCCTTGGTTTACATCAACGCGAATGGCGATATCATTTCCTACACGTTCTCGTACAGCTTCAATTCTTTTCACATCTCCTTTGACATCTGTCCCGACCTTCATTTTAAAAGATTGATAGCCTTTCTTTATCATGGAAGCAGCTTCTTCTGCCATATCTGCTGGAGAAGCGATGCTTAAAACATGAGTAATTGGAAAATCTTCATGATAACGACCACCGATTAATTGATATACAGGTTGATTCAATTTTTTACCCATTACATCAAAGCAAGCAATATCGATAGCTGCTTTTGCTGTAGGAACACCGTAAATGGTGCTGTCCATAATATCATGTATTTTCTCGATGTTCATTGGATTCTTCCCGATTAGAGCAGGAGCTAGTGTATGTTTTAAAGTATGGAAAGTACTTTCCCATGATTCACCTGTAACGTGATCATCAGCTACACTTTCGCCGTAACCGACAATACCTTCATCTGTTTCGATTTTGACAATGATAGAAGGCATATCATAATAAGTGCCGTAGCTAATAATAAATGGATTTCGAAGTGGTAAACGAATTGCGTAAAGATGAATGGCTGTAATTTTCATTAGATAATTCACGTCCTTTGTATCATAGATTTAAAGTTACACATATTCATAAGGAGTTTAGACAAATGATGAGTAATTTTAAAAAGAATTTTCAGAATTTTAATCTTAATTATCTTATTATATTTCAAAAGAAATGAAGGGACAATCTATTGACATTTGAGTGAATATTCAATATGTTTTTCGAAATAGGATTTTTTATAAATGAAAAACTGCTTCGAATTTAGGAAGGAGACTAGAAAGTTGAAAACATTAGAGCTACAAGAACGTTTAACTGAAATTTTTCAGCATTTACACGAAAACCCTGAAGTAAGTTGGAAGGAATATGAGACAACAGCTTATATTACTAAATTTCTAGAAGAAGAAGGAATTTCATATAAAGTATTTGATGATTGTCCTGGCGTTATAGCTGAAATTGGAATGGGAAACCCAGTTATCGCGATCCGTGCCGATATGGATGCATTGTGGCAAGAAGTTGATGGGGAATTGAAAGCGAATCATTCCTGCGGTCACGATGCTCATATGACAATTGTGATGGGGCTTGTTTTACAGTTGAAACGAGAAAATTGGGGAAAAGGAACAGTTCGATTTATTTTCCAACCAGCAGAAGAAAAAGGGAATGGTGCACTGAAGATGGTGGAGAAGGGCGCTGTAGATGACGTTGATTTCTTATTTGGTGTTCATTTACGCCCAATTGAGGAACTCCCTTTAAAAAAAGCTGCACCATCTATCCGACACGGGGCAGCAGGGTTTTTAGAAGCGAATATACATGGGGATGATGCGCACGGAGCAAGGCCCCATCAAGGTGTGAATGCGATTGATGTCATCTCTATGATTAATATCGGATTAAAAAACATTTGGCTCTCACCGCAGAAATCATACTCTGTCAAAATGACGAAATGCCAAGCTGGTGGAGACAATTTAAATATCATTCCAGGGAATGGGCAATTCGGTTTGGATGTAAGAGCTGAGAGTAATATATTGCTAGAAGAGTTAATGAAAAAGATAGAGCATTTCATTCAGTCAGCTGAATCAATGGGAACGAAGATTTCTTACGAATGGGTTGACATTGCACCTGGGGCAGAGGTATCGGAAGAGGCAGAACAAATCATGCGTAAAGGAATTCTTGAAATATATGGAGAGGAAGGTTGCGCATGGCCGCTTTATACAACAGGGAGTGATGATTTTCATTACTATACGGTTAAAAGGCCTCATTTAAAAGCTGTTATGTTAGGATTAGGGGCGGATTTAAAGCCAGGATTACACCACCCTCATATGGTGTTTGATCACGCTTGTATAATGGATGGAGTAGAAATATTGAAACAAACTGTGCTGAAAGCTTTAAAATAAAATCCTAATTTTATCGAACTTTTTAGAGTATCAGGAAACAAGTACCGGCAGATTTTTTGTCGGTATTTGTTGCTTGGTCGATATCCTTTGTCGAATCGCCGATATATTTGAATTTGCGCCGATATATTGTGAGAAATGGTCGATATATTTGAAAAAACGCTGATAAAATTTCATTTACCAATTCTTGTTTTCCATTACAATCTGAAAGGCCTGATTTTATCAGGCTTTTTTCTGTGGTGTATAATAAAAAGTATTATTTCTTAACGGGAGAAAAACAATGAACGAACAATATTATGATGCGGTATTAAATATAAAAACAGTAGGAGAGCAAAAAGGATTCAATAAGTCTCTCCATTATCATCGTTACGAACCAACGCCATATAGCGGGCTAGAAGAACTGTTGAATCAATATGAAATAAGTAGTCATGACCAGATTGTAGATTTTGGGTGCGGAAAAGGGCGGTTAAACTTTTATATTCATCATAAGTGCGGTGCTTCAGCAGTTGGAATTGAAATGAATGAAGAATTCTTTAAAGAAGCGATGGAAAATCGTGAACGTTACGCGAGAAAGGCGAAGAGTAGTAAGAATAAAATTGAGTTTCAATGTTGTTTAGCACAGGAATATGAAATTGATTCACGTGATAACCGATTTTATTTCTTTAATCCATTTTCTGTGCAAGTATTTATGAATGTCGTAAATAACATATTGCTTTCAGTGGAGGAAATAGAAAGAGACATTGATATTATTTTGTATTATCCATCGGAGGATTATATCTTTTTCCTAGAGAATCAGACGGCATTTGAGTTGAAGAAGGAAGTTAGATTGCCGGGCGCTTATGAGAAGAATGGGAATGAAAGGTTTTTAATTTATAGATTAGGAGTAATGGGAAGATAAAAAATGGCTGTGCTATCTAATTGATAGTACAGCCATTTTTGTAAATCATATTTATTAATAAAACGTATGACTCACGTCCGTTTTATTAGTTACGGATTAAGTAATCAAATGCACCTAAAGCTGCATTCGCACCTGATCCCATAGAAATAATAATTTGTTTGTATGGATTATTTGTACAGTCACCTGCAGCAAACACTCCTGGTACGTTTGTAGCACCGTGCTTGTCTGTTACGATCTCACCACGAACGCGTTCAACTGTGTCGCCTAACCAATCTGTGTTTGGCACAAGACCGATTTGAACGAATACACCTTGAAGTTCGATGTGATGAACTTCTTCTGTTTCACGGTCGATGTAAGAAATACCGTTTACTGTGTCAGTACCAGTAATTTCTTTCGTTTGAACGTTCATTAGAACAGTTACGTTAGGTAAGCTGTAAAGACGATCTTGCAAGACAGCATCAGCTTTTAATTCTGGCATGAATTCAAGAACAGTTACGTGTTTTACGATACCTGCTAAGTCGATTGCTGCTTCAATACCAGAGTTACCGCCGCCGATAACTGCTACGTGTTTTCCAGTGAATAATGGGCCGTCACAGTGAGGGCAGTATGCTACACCTTTGTTTTTGAACTCAGCTTCACCTGGTACGCCAACATTGCGCCAACGAGCACCTGTTGAAACGATTACGCTCTTACTTTTCAGAACAGCACCGTTTTCAAGTTCCACTTCAATAAGTTCTTTCTTTTCTAAACGTTTTGCACGTTGTAGATTCATTACATCAATGTCGTACTCTTTTACGTGCTCTTCAAGGCTTGCTACTAGTTTAGGACCTTCAGTGCGTTTTACGCTGATGAAGTTCTCAATGCCCATCGTATCCATTACTTGACCACCGAAGCGCTCAGCAACGATACCTGTGCGGATACCTTTACGTGCTGCATAAATTGCTGCACTTGCACCAGCTGGGCCGCCACCAACAATAAGAACATCGTATGGATCTTTATCAGCGAACTCTGATGCATCAGGACCGTTACCCATCTTAGCAAGAATTTCTTCAAGTGTCATACGACCACTACCGAAAGATTCGCCATTTAGGTAAACAGTTGGTACTGCCATGATGTCTTTGCTTTCTACTTCTTCTTTGAATGCAGCGCCGTCAATCATAGTATGTGTAATACCAGGATTAAGAACGCTCATTACGTTAATTGCTTGTACAACATCAGGGCAATTATGACAGCTTAGGCTGATATAAGATTCAAAGTGATACTCACCTTGAATGTTTTTAACTTGATCGATTACTTTTTGCTCAACTTTTGGAGCACGTCCACTCACTTGCAGTAAAGCTAGCACTAATGAAGTAAATTCGTGTCCTAAAGGAATACCAGCGAAAGTTACTCCAGTGTCTTCACCGATGCGATTTACGCTAAAGCTTGGTGTTCTCTCAAGTTCTACTTTTTCTACTGTAATCTTAGATGACATAGTAGCTAATTCATCCACTAGAGCTAACATATCTTTAGATACGTCATCGGATCCTGCGCTAACTTTAAGTAAGATATCGTTCTCCATTAATTGAAGGTATTGGGCTAATTGTGTTTTTATGTCTGCATCTAGTATCATTTTGATCGCGCTCCTTAGATTTTACCTACAAGGTCAAGGCTTGGTTTAAGTGTTGCAGCGCCTTCTTTCCATTTAGCTGGGCAAACTTCGCCTGGATTGTTGCGAACGTATTGTGCTGCTTTAATTTTGTTAGCAAGAATGCTTGCATCGCGGCCGATACCGTCAGCATTGATTTCTACAGATTGGATAATTCCGTCTGGGTCGATGATGAATGTAGCACGAGCAGCAAGACCTTCTTCTTCAACTAATACGTCGAAGTTGCTAGTGATTGTGCGAGTTGGGTCACCAATCATAATGTATTCGATTTTGCCGATAGTTTCTGAGCTATCATGCCATGCTTTATGTGTGAAGTGAGTGTCTGTAGATACAGAGTATACTTCAACGCCTAGTTCTTTTAAAGTTGCGTATTGGTTTTGTAAATCTTCAAGTTCAGTTGGGCATACAAATGTGAAGTCTGCTGGGTAGAAGCAAACTACGCTCCATTTGCCTTTGAAACTTTCATCAGTAACTTGGATAAACTCTCCATTATGGTAAGCATTTGCTTTAAAAGGTTTTACTTCTGTGCCGATTAATAACATATTAAAATTCCTCCTAAATGTGGGTTTTAAGCAACATAAATTAGCTTGCTCATAAAATAAAGTTTTTAATTAACTATAATAATTCTAATTCGATATTTATTATCATATAAAATTGTTTATTTTGTCAAGGGGAATGTACAACTTTATTGAAAAGAATTATCAATTGATTTAGAAATATAAGGTTCTTTCTCTTAAAATGGATGCGATACTGGTAAAATTTATTCCTTTTCATTCTATTATAGTAGAAGATACCATCAATAACTCTAATTATAATTTGAATATTATTTGAAATTTCAAGCGAATCTTTTTCTATGATTTGTTTCATAGCAATCCTTATTTCGTTAGAGAATAATAATATGATTATGTGCATCGGAATGATGAATAAAAAAGTGAATAGATTAGGATAGATGAGGAATTTTAGTTATTCTTAAGTTGTATTCTATATTAACGAATGGTAAGAACCTGACCTTAAAATTCAGCAAAGGCAAAGAAGTTATGTGGAGGATAGAAGAAAACCACTGATTAAAGTTTTACTTTATGTATGAAAAGAAACGTTGACTCCCATTTTCAGCAAGCTATAATAAAAATTAGATGTTCGTTTCGAACAACATATGATACAAAAAGAACAATCTATAACATAGATTGAGCACAAAGCTTTCAATCTATTATTTTTTACGGCTTTTAGAAAACGCTTACATTTAGTGTGGAGGGAGAAACCATGGCTAAGTTCACAGAGTATTTTTTAATGGAAGCTAATGATGTGATTGAGTATGTGAAAGAGAAGTTACCTAAGTTTGAAAATATAAAGGGCTTACAGTGTAAAGAAATTGGGGATGGCAATTTAAATTATGTGTTTCGTGTTTGGGATGAGAAAAATGGAACCTCTGTCATTGTGAAGCAAGCTGGGGATACAGCGCGTATTTCAGATGAGTTTAAACTATCTACAAATCGAATTCGTATTGAGTCAAATGTGTTGCAGCTAGAGGGGAAGCTGGCATCTGGACTTGTACCTGATGTGTATGTATTTGATAGCGTGATGAATTGCTGTGTGATGGAAGATTTATCAGACCATACGATTTTGCGGACCGCACTTATTAACCATCAAATATTTCCAAAGCTTGCGGATGATTTAACGACTTTTATGGTCAATACGCTTTTCCTAACATCTGATGTAGTAATGAATCATAAAGAGAAGAAGGAACTTGTAAAAAATTATATGAATCCTGAGCTATGTGAAATTACGGAAGATCTTGTATACTCTGAGCCTTTTACAGATCATAACAAACGCAACGAACTGTTTTCACTAAATGAAGGATGGATTCGGGAGCATATATATGGAGATGATCAGCTTCGTCTAGAAGTAGCAAAACGTAAATTTTCATTTATGACGAATGCGCAGGCATTACTTCATGGTGATTTACATACTGGTTCTGTGTTTGTAAGAAAAGACTCTACAAAGGTGATTGATCCAGAGTTTGCTTTCTATGGCCCGATGGGATATGACGTTGGGAATGTGATGGCAAATTTAATGTTTGCTTGGGTAAATGCTGATGTGGTGATGGCCGATGGAGTAGAGAAAGATACATATATGAGTTGGTTGGAATCTACGATTATAGATGTAATCGACTTATTTGAGAAGAAATTTTTAGAAGCATGGGATATTCATGTAACAGAGATTATGGCAAAGGAAACTGGATTTGATTGTTGGTATTTACAGTCTATATTAGAGGATACGGCTGCTGTGACGGGACTTGAGTTAATACGTCGCATTGTCGGATTAGCGAAGGTGAAAGATATTACATCGATTCCTAATGATGAATCTCGTGCGAGAGCAGAACGTATTTGTTTACAAGCAGCGAAGGAATTTATTTTACGAGCAGATGAATATAGAACAGGAACGAGCTTTTTACAAACGCTAAAAGAACAGTCTATGCATAGTGCAAAGTAAGGAGAGAAGACAATGTCAGAGCAATTAATACCAATTCAGTGGAAAGATGATGCTTTAGTTTTATTAGATCAAACGTTATTACCGAATGAGGTAGTCTATGAATCTTTTACAACAGCTGAGGGTGTATGGGATGCCATTCAAGTCATGAAAGTGCGCGGGGCACCAGCAATTGGTGTTTCAGCAGCTTACGGTGTGTATTTAGGTGTAAAGGAAGCATCTGAAGATTCGTTGGAGTCATTTATAGGAGAAGTAAAAAAGGTCTGCACATACTTAGCGACGTCAAGACCAACAGCAGTAAACTTATTTTGGGCGCTTGAGAGAATGGAAAATGTGGCAAAAGAACATTCCCATTTATCTATCGATGAATTAAAAAATAGGTTGTTAGAGGAAGCAAAAGCAATTCATAAAGAAGACGAAGAAATTAACCGTCAAATTGGAGAGCATGCATTAACATTGTTCCAAGATGGTATGGGTGTACTTACGCACTGTAACGCTGGTGCTTTAGCAACAACGAAATATGGTACTGCAACAGCGCCGATGTACTTAGCCAAAGAAAAGGGATGGGACTTAAAAATTTATTCTGATGAGACCCGTCCTAGATTACAAGGATCAACACTAACAGCACTAGAATTACAGAGAGCTGGTATTGATGTAACTGTCATTACCGATAACATGGCGGCGATGGTTATGTCACAAGGGAAAATTGACGCAGTTATAGTTGGTTGTGACCGCGTAGCAGCAAATGGTGATGTGGCAAATAAAATTGGAACACTTGGTGTATCCATTTTAGCAAAATACTATAACATCCCATTCTATGTCGCAGCACCAACGCCGACAATTGACTTAAAAACACCAACAGGTAAGGAAATTCCAATTGAAGAGCGAGATGCTTCTGAAGTAATTAATCGATTTGGACAATATTCAGCTCCAAAAGAAAGTAAAGTATATAATCCAGCATTTGATGTAACACCGCATGAGAATGTAACAGCAATTATTACGGAAAAGGGGATTGTTAGGGCTCCATTTACTGAGAACTTAAGAAAGCTATTTTAGTCATTATGAAATATATAAATCTATTTTTATGAAGTGTGTAATAAACAGTGCATTACAAAAATTATTACAGATACAATGGTGCCACTAACACCATTTTAGCAAGAATGTATATAAATACAAATTGAAAAACCGACATAAGATTATTCTTTTTAGGTGGGAGAGAGCATCTAGCCATGCATAGAAGCGGTCAGGTCTTTTTCCTGCCACATGCCAAGTTAAAACAAAGAGAGAAAAAGAGTGCAGGTCACCTTTTGTTCTTCATAGCAGGGGATTATATGTTGAAAAATCAAAATAGATTTGTATATTAACAACTATAAAGAATATGGTACACCAATTATTTTAGCAAACTAGTCATCACAAGGTTCACATCAAGGGGGGTATAAATATGTTACTACAAAAAGAAAGAGAAGAGATTGTAGCGTATGGTAAGAAAATGATCACTAGCGGATTAACAAAGGGAACAGGCGGTAATATTAGTATCTTTAATCGTGAGCAAGGTCTTGTTGCAATAAGCCCAAGTGGCTTAGATTATTTTGAAACAACGCCTGAAGATGTAGTTATATTGAATTTAGATGGTGAGATTGTAGAAGGTGAAAGAAGGCCTTCAAGTGAACTGGATATGCATCTTATTTATTATAGAAAGCGTGAGGATATCAATGCGCTTGTGCACACTCACTCGCCTTATGCAAAAACAATTGCATCATTAGGATGGGAACTTCCAGCAGTATCTTATTTAATCGCTTTCGCAGGGCCGAATGTACGCTGTGCACCTTATGAAACATTCGGAACAAAAGAATTAGCTGAGGCAGCTTTTGAAGGCATGATTGACCGTCGTGCAGTCTTACTTGCTAATCATGGTTTAATGGCTGGTGGGAACAATATAAAAATGGCGTTTACTGTTGCGGAAGAAATTGAGTTTTGCGCACAAATTTACTATCAAACGAAGTGTATTGGAGAGCCGAAATTGTTGCCAGAAGAAGAGATGGCAACATTGGCGAAAAAGTTTGATGGGTATGGTCAACAGTAAGATTAATGAATAGAAAAATCCCTTGAGAACAACTTTATTCTCAAGGGATTTTTTCTATTTCTTCAATAATAGATACATAAAATAAGGAGCTCCAATTAAAGCAACCATGACCCCCGCAGGAATTTCACTTGGTTCTACAATATGACGACCAATTGTATCTGCAAGTAATAATAGCCATCCGCCAATTAATATAGCGACAGGGATGAACAGTTGATGCCTTGGCCCAACTAAAGACTTTGCGATGTGAGGAGCCATAAGCCCGATAAAGGCGATTCCTCCTGTCACTGAAACGGCAGAAGCTGCTAATGCGACGGCAGCTATGAGGAGTGAACGACGTTCTTTTTCGAGCGCGATACCAACGCCAATTGCTACATGCTCGTTTAAAGCAAGGAGATTTAAGCGATTTGCTTTATAGAGAGTAAATGGAATGAGTACAGCTAACCATGGAAGAAGGGCGAGAACAAAAACCCAGTCATCTCCCCAAATGTTTCCGGCAATCCATTTTGCGATAAAGTCTACTTTTGCACGCTCAGCCGATGAAATGAGAACAATCATCATTCCAGAAAGAGCAAATGAAAATCCAATTCCTGTTAGTGTCAGTCTTATTGGCTGAAGACCAGCAGTTTTACTATATGAAAATACATAGATGAGACAAGCTGTAAGAAAGGCACCGATAAATCCTACAATTGGTAGGAAATAAACAAATGAACCTGCGTCTACTGGAAAATATAAAAAGAAAACAGCAACCGCAACGCCTGCTCCTGAGTTAATACCGATAATACCAGGCTCGGCTAAATCATTACGCGTTATTCCTTGTAATATAGCTCCTGATAAGGCAAGTGCCATACCAGCTAATAGTGTAATCACAATTCGCGGTAATCGAAGAGAAAATAAAATAAATTCTTCTTTAAATGTACCTTGGCCCAATAGTGTAGGCAGTAGTCTATCATAGGATAATGAAGCTGCTCCTAGGCCCATTCCAATTGTAATGGTCGCTGCAATAAGTATAAGTAAGGCAAGTACGATTACTCTTTGTCTTTTAGCTTGTTGAATCATGAGAACGATCTTCCTCCTTTACGTACGATAAATAGGAAGAATGGTAAGCCTACGATTGCGATAATGGCAGCTATTGGCGTTTCATAGGGAGCGTTAATTGTGCGTCCAAGTGTGTCTGCTAATAGCATAAAGGAAGCACCCGCAATAGCAGACATTGGTATAACAAACCGATAGTCAGGTCCGACAATAGGGCGGACCATATGAGGTACCATTAAACCGATAAATGCCATATTCCCAACAAGTGCAACAGAAGCACCAGCAAGTAAAATGATAACGATAAAAAGAATGGTTTTAATGACGATAATTTTTTGGCCTAATCCAACGGCTACTTCTTCACTTAAGCTAAGAATGGTCAATTTCTTTGAAAATAAAATTGCAATGAATATGCTAACTGAAATAACTGGAACAATAACTTGTAATTGGCTCCATGATGTCCCAATTACACCCCCAGCAGTCCACATAGATACGTCTTGTGAGATTTTAAAGTAAATTCCGATTCCCTCTGAAACAGCGATTAAGAATGCAGAAACAGCAGCCCCGGCTAGTACAATTCGAAGAGGCGAAAGCCCACCTTTTTTCATCATACCAATCCCGAAAACCATAATGGCCCCGACAGCAGCCCCGATAAAGCAAGCAATCATCATA
The DNA here is from genome assembly GCF_022625245.1 of Bacillus sp. TL12. Taxonomy (NCBI): domain Bacteria; kingdom Bacillati; phylum Bacillota; class Bacilli; order Caryophanales; family Bacillaceae; genus Bacillus; species Bacillus sp. TL12. The sequence goes on from NZ_JAJJBY010000016.1 coordinate 76,981, forward strand.
TAAAAATAATTTACAGAAGGGATAAATGCAATTGTAATCGCGAGTGCAGCATTTGCACCGCCAGTTAGCCCAAGTAATCCTGGATCAGCGAGTGGGTTTCGCGTGATGCCTTGCATAATCGCACCAGAAACAGCGAGTCCAGCTCCAACAAAAATGGCTGCAATTTCACGTGGTAAGCGAAGTTCACGGATGAGGGAGAATTTTTCTCCATTAGCATTAGAAGTAAGCGCTATCCATACATCCTTTATAGTGGTATCTGCTGCGCCAAATACCATAGCAATCATAAATATAATAAAGAACACAATGATTCCTAAAATGAGCTTGTACACAAAGGAAGTGGAACGTAGATTGTCTTTTGTCATTAGTTTCACATCTTTTCTTTTCATAGAATAAAGGAAGAGGAATTCTTTAAATAAGAATTCCTCATTGTTGTTATATTATTTACCAAGAAAGCTTTTCTTGAAGAAATCTAGTTGGAAGTCTAATGTAATTGGATCATTAAAATAGAATTCTTTCGCGTTTACTTCAAATGCTTTATTGTTTTTAACAGCTGGAATGTTTTTATACGATTCTGTTTCTTGGAATGAATTATTCGTATCGTTGTTTTTACTAATAATTAAGTAATCTCCAGCGTACTCAGGTAGAACTTCAGCAGATAATGCATAATAGCCATCTTTTAAGGCTTTTTCTTTTACTTTTTCAGGCATTTTTAATTTCATTTCTTGATAAAGAATTTCTGTTCCACGACCCCAGTTATCGCCGAATACATAAATTTGTTTGTCAAAGTTTTCGATAACAGAAACAGTTGTATCTTCACCGATTTTTGCTCTAATATCTTCTCCAGCAGCTTGCGCACGTTTTTTGAAATCATCAACCCAAGCTTTTGCTTCTTTTTCTTTATTTAATAATTTACCGATTTCTAAATGTTGTGTTAAGTAGTCTACTTTTCCATATGTGAATGTTACAGTAGGAGCGATTTTCTTTAACTTATCGATATTTTTAATGTTTGATAAACCAATGATTAAATCTGGATTTAATTCGATAATCTTTTCAACATTTTCATCAGATACTTCTGTAACATCTTTTAATTGTTTTTCAAAACGTGGGTTCATTTTAGACCATGAATCTACACCAACAAGATTAACACCTAAAGACATCACGTTACCTGCGAATGATGATAGTACAACAACACGTTTTGGATTTGCAGGAACTTCAACTTTACCATTTTCAGATTGGTACGTAATTGTTTCTGATTTACTTCCCTTTGCAGTTGAATCGTTTTTCTTATCTGTCGAGCCGTTGCTACAAGCACTCATAACGAGTACGAATAGAACTGTAAGTGAAATGAATAATTTTTTCATTTTTCTTCTCCTTTTATAAAGTGTATGGAATGTATAGTTTTCTAACAAGATAGGTGTTTTAATTGTTCTTATAAATCTTGAAATTGAGATTTATTACCATGAAATATTGAGTGAGTTATAAATAAATAGTTATTTTCCCTCCAATTTTGTTAATAGTTTACATATTGATAATGATTATCAATACTAACTCTTTAAATAATATAATTTTATCTTTTTGTCTTGTCAATAGTAATTTTGATTGTAAATCTAACGGAAAAAAGGTATATTTTACTGAGAATGATAATCATTTAAAAAATGGTCGAGGAGTGAGCACAAATGAATCTAGAAGAATTATTTGATGTGACCGTGATTGGAGGAGGTCCAGCAGGGCTGTACTCAGCGTTTTATAGTGGGCTTAGAGAAATGAAAACAAAAATAATTGAATTTCAACCACAGTTAGGTGGGAAAGTACATGTTTATCCTGAGAAAATGATTTGGGATATCGGGGGATTGCCACCAGTTACTGGAGCAAAGTTAATTGATCAGCTTGTTGAGCAAGGATTAACCTTTCATCCAGAAGTAGTATTAAATGAAAAAGTAGAATCGATTACTAAGAATCAAGAGGGTATTTTTGTGTTAAGAACTTCCTATGGCCAAAAGCATTTTTCAAAAACAGTTATTGTAGCTACTGGAAGCGGCATATTAAAGCCACAAAAGCTAGCAATTGAAGGGGCAGAGAGATTTGAAGTATCGAATTTAAATTATACTGTTAAATCTTTAAAGCACTTTAAAGATAAGACTGTCATCGTTTCAGGTGGAGGGAACTCTGCGATAGATTGGGCAAATGAATTAGAGCCAATTGCGAAAAAAGTTTATTTAACATATAGAAAAGATGCTTTAGTTGGTCATGAAGCGCAAGTTACTCAACTTATGAACAGTTCAGTTTCCTGTATCTTTCATACATCGATTACGAAATTAATTGCAGGCGAAAATCATGAAGCAATTGAACGTGTGGAACTGACTAATCATGAAACAGGAGAAATTTCCTATTTACCAATTGATGAGGTAATCATTAATCACGGTTATGAACGTGATATGACATTATTGGAAAATAGCGATTTGAATGTTGAAATTGCTGATGATTATTTTATTGCTGGGAGTACGAATAGTGAATCTTCAATAGAAGGACTATATGCTGCTGGAGATATTTTAAAGCATGAAGGGAAATTACATTTAATTGCGGGTGCTTTCCAAGATGCTGGAAATGCTGTAAATAAAGCAAAACAATTTATTCAGCCAGATGCGAGTGAATATGGAATGGTATCATCGCATAATGATGTATTCAAACAGCGTAATAGGGAGCTTATTAAGCAAATGATGAAATAGAAGAAAAAACAGAGGGAAAATGAGTGTAAATCTCATTTTCTTTTTCGTAGCAGATATATGAAAGATGTTTCAATTACCTTTGATAACAAATAAACACCCAGTTACTTTCCTATCTTTATTAAGTAAGGAAGGAGGCTGGGTATTTATCTGTTTACTCTTTTTTTTATCATTTGTATTGCACCGATTTCTTCAGTTCACGTCTTTTACATGTATTTTGAAAGAAGAGAATACAGAGACGGGAACATTTTATTTGTAAAATTTTTCATTTCTTTTTTAAAGATAAGGAAAATTATGCTGTTCCTTGTGTGTACTGATCAGGAAATTGTTTATTTTGCACAGAAGAGATGTATTGTTTTCCATGTTTTCTAGCAACAGATTCTAGTATTTGACGTACACGTTTTGTAAGTTGCCCTTTGCTTTGGAATGCTTCGCAGTATGCGTCATAGTAAGCATATTTAGCCCAGAGAAAATCATCTTGCTTGAATAAGAAATGATTTTGATACCATTCCCCAATAGTATTATAGTTTGCGTCTTCATTTGCAGTCTTCGTTTGCTCAATAATTCTTTTTGGTAAAGCTTTAGAAAGTTGAGCAGCAGTGTTTGTTGTTTCCGCCTGTAATGATTGCTCTAACATTGTAATGATGTGACGAGTTGCCATGTGTTAACTCTCCTTTTGTAAATGGATAAATGCCATCTGTATTTTTTGAATACTCACTATATTATTATACATTATATGGAATGCATCTACCTGCTTTTTGATTTGGATTTACAAAATCTTTTTATTTTGTTTACAAAAGTGTCCTATAATAAAGTAAGATGAATGCTGTATAGGAAAAAATAATAAGGGAATGAAACCATTGTATATAACGATAAAAGAAGCAGCAGAATATTTAAATCTTCCTGAATCTTACGTTGAAGAATTAGTTCAACAAAAACGAATTCGAGCTTTGTATGACGGTGAGCAATATTTGCTGAATAAAGAACAGTTCAACACACATTTAGAGCAAATGGAAAAATATAAGCAGTTAGTAGAAGAAATATTAAATGAGCCAATTCCAGAGGATATGGATGTAAAAGACGAAGATTAATTTTCTTGGAGTTATAGCGTCGTATTCTATGAAAAATTATACAGAACCAGTTTTATAAATACCGTTTCAAGAGCTATAGGATAAGCATCTTGAAACGGTATTTTTTATGATGAAATAATAAAGTTTTTTGTATAAGATGGAGGGCTAATTTCAGGATGGGCATTGATAGAAGCCATGTTAGTCTTTTATACATAAGGGATATATGTACTCCCGTGTTAAAAACATATTTTTGTATAATGAGACAATCATAGAGAACGTAACCTGTATAGATACATATACTATCAGTGCAAACGACTTATAAGACACTGAAAGGAGTTTTCTCATGAGCACCATTAGTAGTGACTTGCTGTATGGATTGATTGGAGAAAGTGTTAGAGTGAATCGAGGTGGACCAGAGTCCCAAAAAGGTACAGTGGTCGCAGTGTATTTGGATTATTTCATTTTATTAAGTGAAAACAAAACATTTTACTATTATCAACTTCAACATCTAAAAAATATTACAAAGAATGCAAAAGACGTTGCTGCAGATATTGGAATTTTACCAACATTTGCAGAAGGTGAAGATTTTCAAGGTTTACTACAAATTTTAAAGCACCGTTGGGTAAAAATTAATTGCGGCGGTCTAGAAAAGATTGAAGGAATTCTACAAGATGTTTCTTCTGAATATGTGACATTAATTGTAAAAGAGGAAATTGTACAGATTCCGCATTTTCATATTAAAAATGTAAATTATGACATACAGGCACTAGAAGATGAAATATATGGTTATCAAGACTATCAGTCAAATAACTAATAATCCAATCAAAATATAATATATGTTTCATATTCAAAAAGTAAGAGGAATAAGACAATCAAGTGGATAATCGAGGCAAATCGTAATAAAGCAAAAGGAGGGATAAAATTGGAAAATATATTACCTGAAAATCAAATAGAAAGCTGGATTTATCAAAGCGTAAAAGTAAATCTTGGAGGGCCGGAAAGCTGTACGGGTGTTTTGTTAGAGGTAGGCGGTGATTATCTCATTTTGCAAGGAAATACGGGAGAAGTCATTTATTATCAACGGCGGCATGTAAAGGGTGTTATGAAAAAGAAAAAAGATATAGGATTAAGTCCTTATTTTATTGAGCAATATTATGTGGATGGTACCACCTTTCAAGAGATACTAGGTAGTCTTAAATATAAATGGATCAAAATCAATCGTGGGGGACTAGAAAGTGTAGAAGGGGTATTAAGTGAAGTAAATGAAGAGTACGTTACACTAATAAACCGTGATGAAGTAATCTACGTTATTAATGTTCACATTAAAAACGTGAATCAAATCGTTCAAACTAATAAAGATGAAGAAGAGTAATGTTTGATTAGTAAGAGGAGGAAAATATTTTTAGTTGAATTGCTATTATTTTACTATAGTTTAAATGTCCCCTCTGCTATTTATGCTGGTGGGCAGAGGTTATTGTGTCGTTCTGCATACATGCTTTCCCCTTATTATTCTTTTTTAGCTACATGTGAATGAGAGAAAGAGAGGAAGCCACTCTTTGAACAAAGGAGGATAAAGATGAGTGAACTAAGCAAAAATATTGGAGAATATATCTATGTTACATTAGTTGGTGATAAAAGGTTTAAAGGAATATTAATTGATGTGGGCAATGATATTGTTGTTATTTTTGATGGAAAAGATTACATCTACATTTCCTTATATCATATTCAATATTATAAATTTATGGCGAATTTTGTGGCCGAAATACAAAGAACAGAAATGGATTCTATCATGAAAATCGAGTCGCCGTCCATTTCCCTACGAAAAGTCTTGAGCACAGCTAAAGGGATTTTTACAGAGGTTTATGTGGCGGGTGATCACTCTATCCATGGTTATGTTACAGGTGTTATGAATGATTATTTAGTATTCTATAGCCCCGTTTATAAAATAGTATATATTTCTTTAAAACATCTAAAATGGTTAATCCCCTATCAAGAAAATCAAATTCCGTACTCCCTCAGTAGAAATGAACTTCCAGTTAATCCATTAAATATTACCCTAGCTAGAACATTTGAAGAACAGCTAATCAAAATGTCAGGAAAAATGATGGTGTTTGATTTAGGAGAACATGCAAATAAAATTGGGAAGATGACGAAAATTGAAGATAGTCATATTGAATTAGTCAAGGCGCGCGATGAAAAAATATATTTAAATATTCAACATGTAAAATCGGTTCATTTTCCGTAAGCGAGTTAAGAAGGCTTGCTTTTTCTTTTATATATGTAGAAGAAAAGGTCGAGCCTATTTTTATCCAGTTATTCGGGGGCAGTAAGAATCCTACCTCAAAATTCAGCGAAAGTATTGTCCAGCCCTAGTGGTTAGAATTTCCGGTCGTTTCGCCCCCTCGTCCGAGGGGGCTCCAATGTCCTGCGATTCTGAGCGAGCCGCTTCCGCTTTTCTAAAGAAGTTAGGAGGTGGACCAACTACCTGTAAAAGCCTGATTGGTGAGGGCTGATTGAATTTTCACCTTATATCGTTTTTTATTTAGGTATATAATAGCTATTTCCTATGGGATGATAGTATTATAAAATTTGTATGACATAATAATTAGATAGAGAGGAATCCCTATTTAAATTAAATAGGGTTAAAGAATTACAGGTTGCTGTGACAACAATTTCATAAGTACAATTTAAAGAATTAACCAATGCAACATCACTGTTATATTGCTTAAGAGGGGTTATTTGGATGAGTAAATTTCAAAGCTTAATGCGGGAAGAAAAGGAAGCATTAAAAGTATTTTTATTGCTATTCTATATTATTTTTTTTATATATGACATTATATATTATTACATATATCCTGTAATGAACATAAATGAAGCGCAAGTCGGATGGCCAGAGGGTGGACTAGGGTTTTGGATATATATTTTTGTAAGTTTGTTATTTCCAACTTCAATGTATCTTCAAAAGATAGGGCATACATATGCTGTTAAATATTTATTTTCAATGGGCTATATGCTAATTGATGTTATCAATAATTTAATGATTTATTTAAAAACAGATCGCGTATTTGAAAATGGAAATATGGTAGAAATATTTCTAATACTTTTTGCACCGGTTTTTGTAAATAAAAGATATTTTTATTTAGTTGCTTTCAGTGTAATTGGTAAATATACGTTTTTTACTGTAGTACTACAAGATATAAAAGTGGTCATCCCTTTAGTGTTGTGTATCTTTTTCTTCATCATTTCTAATTCTTTATTAAAAAGATTTCAATCGTACGTTCGCACAGTGGTGACAGTGTTGAAAGATAAGGAAAAAACTGAGAATCTTGTGTTGATTGGAAAAATGTCTACAGCAATTGGGCATGAAATTCGAAACCCGCTAACCGCTTTAAAAGGGTTTACTCAAATTCAAAAGGAACGCAATCCAACTGATGCTGTTAGTTACGATATTATGCTACAAGAAATTGAGAGAATCAATGGGTTTGTTAGTGAATTAATGCTACTTGGAAAGCCAAGACCAACAACTTATCAATTGTGTGATATGCAAAAGATTTTGTTATATGTTGTTCAATTGATGGAAAGTTATGCAATGCAGTACGCTGTAAAAATTGATATACAGGTAGATGGAGACCTACCTAATATAAAAGGTGACGAAAAACAATTAAAGCAAGTCTTATTAAATGTTGTTAAAAACGGAATTGAATCTATGATGGATGGTGGAAGCTTGAAGGTTTACGCATCTAAAACAACTGAAGAAAAAATTTATATTTGCATTCAGGATGAAGGATGCGGTATGAATAGTGAAAAAATAGAAAAGCTAGGAAAAGCTGTTTATACAACAAAGGAGAATGGAACTGGCCTTGGCTTAATTATTACACACAAAATCATTGCAGAACATCAAGGTAATATCAAATTTGAAAGTGATGTTTGTGAAGGGACAAAAGTAAAAATAACATTGCCAACTATATCGAAATTAGAAACAAGAGCACTTTTCTGAAAAGTGCTCTTGTTGTGTAAATATAAACATTTTATAAAAAGATTCGAGAATGCTTTTTTTTATAAAACACTTAGTTTATAATAGAGAAAAATATCGGTATGTAGCTTGTTGCTCATATAACGGTTTGTAGTTTTTTGTTTTACGTGAACTAAAAAGAGGGGTGCACACGCATCCTTTTTTCTATGCAGATATTATGAAAGAGGTGGTATGATGGAATTAACATTAAATTCGACTGTATGTTTACACACGATTCAATTTCGAAAAGAACAAAAGAATTATATTGTAAAAGATACAATTACAGGCGAAAAGTATGAAATGCCGCCACTTTGTATTGATGCACTTGCAATGATGCGTGACGGCTTTTCATTAGGAGAAATCGAAGAAAAATTAAAGGAAGAATATCCAAAAGAAGAAGTAAACATTCTAGAATTTACGAGGCAATTGTTAGAACTAGAGCTTGTTGGAATGGTTGACGGTGAAGAAATCATTTGTACGAAAAAGAAAGATAAAGATTATTTTGCATGGGCTCGTCCTCGTATTGAACAATTTTTCTTTCATTTAAACCGAAAATATCGAAGCAGAGATCAATGATGATCTCTGCTTTTTTATTGCAAGAACGAAAATAGATATTCACCCAACTTAGGCTTCAAGCATATTGTGACTTATGTAAGTAGACTGCTATAAAGGAGTGAGGGCAGTGACAGGGAAAATTTTAAATTATTATGCTGGAGGAAATACAGCGAGAGGTTTTTATAGTTTATATGAGGAAAATTTAATTGGATTGGAAAGACTTTTCATTTTGAAAGGCGGTCCAGGAACAGGGAAATCCTCATTGATGAAAGCAATTGGGCGTGAGTGGGCTGGAAGAGGATACGACATTGAGCTTTTACATTGTTCTTCTGATAATAAATCCATCGATGGTGTTATTATTCCAAAATTAAAAGTAGGAATTGTAGATGGAACAGCACCACATGTCATTGAGCCAAAAACACCTGGAGTTGTAGAGGAATATGTAAACTTAGGTGTTGCATGGGATTCCGAGAAATTACGAAAACATAAAGATGAAATTAAACGTTATATTTCAGAAGCAAGTGGTGCATTTCAATCAGCATATGCTTGTTTCAAAGAAGCATTAGCTATACACGATGATTGGGAAAGAATTTATATTGATAATATTGATTTTCAAAAAGCGAATGAATTAACAAATCAGCTTATACAAAAGTTATTTGCAGAAAATAAAGGAAAACAAGCTGTTGTAAAGCACCGTTTCTTAGGAGCAGCAACACCAAAAGGTGCGGTTGATTTCGTTCCAAATTTAACAGAAGGTATCCCGCATCGTTATTTTATAAAAGGACGGCCGGGATCAGGAAAATCAACAATGTTAAAAAAATTAGCAGCTGCAGCAGAAGAAAAAGGTTTTGAAGTTGAAGTGTATCATTGTGGTTTTGATCCGAATAGCCTTGATATGATTATTGTAAGAGAATTAGGTTTTGCAATCTTTGACAGCACTGCGCCGCATGAATATTTTCCAGAGCGAGAAGGTGATGAGATTATTGATATGTATGATCTCATTGTTACTCCAGGAACAGATGAAAAATACGCTACAGAAATTCGCGATGTTTCCATTCACTATAAAACAAAAATGAGTGAAGCGATGTCTTTTTTAGCGAAAGCAAAAGCAGTTCGAGATAAACTGGAGAGAATGTATATTACTGCGATGGATTTTACAAAAGTAGATGCTTATAAAGATGAAATACAGAGTGAATTTGAGCGAATTGCAAAACTTATTGGCAAACAGCAAAAATGAAATAATTGTAGAGCTGTCAGGAAGGACCTGACAGCTTTCTGAGAAATTTGTCCCGCATTAACGGGCAGTAGACCCCCACCTCAAGATTTAGAGAGAAACGGGGAAGATAGGTGGGGGATGAAGAAAACCCCCACGGATTAAAATTTCACTTTATTATCTTACATACGAAAGGGTTGCCGATATATTGATGTTAAAAGTAGAATAACACTTCAATAATAAGAATATTATATTTGTCGAATTTCCAGGGAAATGATCAGAAAATGAGGATGATACATATGAAGGATAAAATTCAATTGGAATTAGAAAGAATTGAGAAAGAGAATAATGTGAAAATTTTATTTGCAGTAGAATCTGGAAGTCGTGCATGGGGATTTCCGTCGAAAGATAGTGATTACGATGTTAGATTTGTATACATTCATCCGGTAGATTGGTATTTATCCATAAATGAAAAACGTGATGTTATTGAGTATCCAATTAGTGATGTTTTAGATATAAGTGGTTGGGATATTAGAAAAGCACTGCAACTATTTGCGAAATCAAATCCAGCATTATTAGAATGGATTCGTTCTCCGATCTTTTATTCTAAGAACTCGGATCTCCCAGAACGTCTACAGAAAATGAGCGAAAGCGATTTTGATCCAAAAGCAACGATTTATCACTACTTACATATGGCTTCAAAAAACTATCGTGAATTTTTACAAGGAGAGCGCGTGAAGTTGAAAAAGTACTTCTACGTATTGCGCCCTATTTTAGCTTGTAAATGGTTAGAAGAGAAAGGGACATTACCACCTGTAGAATTTGAACGATTCATTAATGAATTGTCGCTGGAACAAAAGCTTTTAAATGAAATTGAAGATTTACTAATAAAGAAAAAAGCGGGTGTTGAGCTGGATGCTGGTCCAAAAAATATAGTATTAAATGAATTTTTGGAGGAGGAGATAAAATATTATCAGGAATATGTGAAGGGGATTGAAAAAGGAAGGGGCATTGAAGTTGAGAAGTTGAATGATTTGTTTCGAAATATGTTATTTGAAATAAGAACCGAGCGCCAGTAGAGTGGTGCTCGGTTTGTTTTAGTTAACTTTATTCTCCATCAACCCGTTTCAGTGGTTTCTCTGCCGGCCCCTCAATTACATCTCCTTTGATTGAAAATCGGGAGCCATGACAAGGACAATCCCACGTACAATCACCGCTATTCCATTCTACTTCACAACCGAGGTGCGTACAGGTTGTATCGACAATATGTAGTTTTCCTTCATCATCTTTATAAGCACCTGCACGTTTTCCTCGAACTCTTACAACGGAACCTTCACCGTTTTCAAGGTCTTCGGGTTTACGGAGGGCAAATTCTAACTTGCCTTCAATTAAATGTTTTGCTACATCAAGGTTTTGAGAAAAGAATGTTTTTATATCTGGATCTGCATGGAAGCGGGATGGTGCAAAGAGTTCTTTATAAGGGCTATCTATTTTTGTAATAGAGTCTTGTAGTAGCTGAGCTGCAGCAGTCCCTGTTGTCATCCCCCATTTTCGATATCCAGTTGCAACAAATATGTTTGGATTTCCTTCATTGATGTGCCCAATGTAAGGAAGCTTATCTAGTGTAATTAAGTCTTGCGCTGACCATCTGTAAGGAATTTCATCTATTCCAAATGTTTCTTCTGCGAAAGAGTACAATGCTTCATAATGGAGCATTGTATTAATTCCTTGTCCTGTTTTATGGCTTTCGCCACCAACAAGAATGAGTTTTTCTCCATTCATGGTTGTATAACGCAAAGAACGCGTAGGATTGTCGATACTTAAATACATGCCTCCCGGATAATCTTTTTTCGCTTTTATAGCTAGAACGTAAGAGCGCTCAGCATACATTCTTGCGAAGAAAAAGCTGTTTGCATCATAGAATGGGAAATGGGAACAGGAGACGACATATCCACATGTAATGCGATGGCCATCTTTTGTAATGATTTGTGGATATGGGCCTTTCTCGATATCAATCGCAGTAGTTTGCTCATAGACAGCTCCGCCTGCTTCAACAAACTGTTCAACAAGATTTTTTAAATAATGAAGAGGATGGAACTGTGCTTGGTTTTTCATAACAAGTGCTGCTTGAACTGATATAGGAAGTGGAATGGACTCTACGTAGTCACAAGGAATATTTAGCTTTTTATAAGCTTCGTATTCTTTAGTTAATTTGTGTAATCCGTCGTTGCAAGTTGTATATAAGTAGGCATCTTCTTCAGTAAAGTCACAGTCGATGTTATTTGTTTGGATTGTTTCTTTAATAAATTGTAACGCTTTTTCATTTGCCTCGTAGTATAGACGAGCTTGATCAGCTCCAAAATGATGAATCAGCTCGTCGTAAATAAGGTCGTGTTGTGCAGTAATCTTTGCGGTCGTATGGCCTGTTGTTCCATTTAAAATGTTTCCGGAATCGATTAAAACAACTTTCATACCCTTTTTTGCAAGTAAATAAGCGGTTGTGATGCCTGTAATTCCAGCACCGATAATCGCAGCTTCAGTTCTTATATTTTCTGCTAGTTTAGGAAAAGTAGGGAGTGAAGTAGAATTACGCCAGTATGGTTCTGGAAATTGGGGAAATGAATCGTTTGTCATCATATATTCCTCCTGTGTTAAAACAATTTACTACTTAATTTTTCCAATTTATATGAAATTCATGTAAAGTATTTTCTTTTTAAGAGAAGAAAATACTATAAAGCGAACAGAAGGAAATTATAAATATTTACAAAGTGATAAAGTTATTTTAATATAATAAAAATCGCGTATTTCGTCATAAGGGTATTTTAAATGTCAGTTAATTCTATAAAGAATTATTTCTGCTCGTATATAAGCTATTCTTGAATGAAACTGATTTTCTTATATGTGAAAGCATTTATATATATAATGGATAAAGTCTTATAAAATCTATGTTTTTTCTTTGGTAAAATAAAATATTATTATGAAAATATAACCACATTTTATTACTAGGTCATAAAAGTTGTTGACAATACAGAAAGTCTATTGATATGATTCATCATGTGGAAAGGTTGATAAAGAGTAAAAAGAGAAATGTTTTTCATTGATAATAAAAGCGAAAATGAGTGACAATAGAGTGAGTATGATTTACGTATATAAATGCTTTTTATAATTACCTAGTTTTATCAATCTGGAAACAAGAATTGATTTATGCAAGTTGCGTAAGCGCGGCATAAGAAAGGGGCAAAAGGATGAAGGAGCTTCATACGTTTGGATGGTATGCAGCACGTGTATCGCCGCATTTGCCAAAAAAAGCATTTAAACCAGTTCCAACTCGCTTGTTTGGTGGACTGGCTTATTTACTTGTGGCGGTAGCTGGATTAATAACGATTGGTTTATTTGATTTGAATGTGTGGGCAAATCTTGGGATTGCAATTGTTCTGGGATTATGTTTTGCTTCACTTGGATTTTTAGGACATGAAATTTTGCACGGGACGGTTGTAAGAAAAGCTTGGCTTCGTGATTTCTTAGGGGCGATTGCATTTATGCCGTTGTCTACAGGACCGAAATTATGGAGAAAGTGGCATAATGCAACGCACCATGTTCATACGCAGCATGAAGAACATGATCCTGATGCGTGGCCAACGCTTGAAAAGATGAAGAAGAGTAAATTTTTAAGATGGGTGTATCGTATGCCCCTTCATGTACGTTCTTTCTTTAGTTTTCTGTCACTAACAATTCAATTTACAATACATTCGACTCGGATGTTCTTTCATTTTATAAAAGAATTTAAGTCATCGAATCAACGATCTGTATGGCTTCAACTTCTTTTGCCATGGACGGTGTGGATTAGCTTACTATTTATTATGGGTCCTGCAAAATGGCTATTTGCGTATGTGATTCCGTTACTAATTGCAAACTTTATTGTAATGGCATATATTGCAACAAATCACCGTTTAAACCCAATTGTTCCTGTAAATGATCCACTAGCCAACTGTTTATCTGTAACAGTGCCGCGCTGGGTTGACGTTTTACATTTTAATTTCTCATATCATACGGAACATCATCTGTTTCCGGCTATGAGTTCAAAATATTATCCGTTAGTAAAAGAGAAGATTAAAGAAATGTGGCCGGAGCGTTATCATGAAATGCCGATGACAAAAGCATTAGCAGCGCTTTGGAACACGCCTCGAGTGTACTACCAAGGTAGTGAATTAGTTGATCCTCATAAGGAACATTTCTATGGTTCTTTAGGGAATGGACTAGATCCTGAGAATATTTCATATCGTGAGGATCATATAGAGGAGCAAGAAACGATCAAAAAAGTGAATCCATGATTTTTGATGAATCATTTAGAAACCTCCAACTACAAAAGCAAGCTACCAAAGAGTAGCTTGCTTTTATTTTTTAAAGAGAGAGAGCTTTTTCTTTCTCTTTATTTACTTGTAAAGAATTGCTTTGTTTACGCTGAAGTCGTTTTTCTAAGAGGTTTACGAGATAGGTAAATAAAAGTACGAGTGCAAGGTAATAGGCACTAACAACAATGTATGTTTCAAGTTGCTTAAAGTTCCCGGCGGCTATAGATAAACCGGATCCCCACAGTTCAGACATTCCTACATATGCGACAAGGGAAGAATCTTTTAATCCAATAACGAATTGGTTTCCGAGCGGCGGGATTGATAATCGAAATGCTTGCGGTAAAATGATACGGCGCATAGCGAGCGGATAGGTCATTCCTAAAGAGCGAGCAGCTTCTAGTTGTCCACGATCAACAGATTGAATGGAACCACGGAAAATCTCTGTAATATACGCACCGTTATGAACTGCTAAAGCGATTGCACCAGCCCAAAAAGGAGACAGGACGACAATAGACGTAATACCAAAATAAAGAATCATGATTTGAACAATTAATGGTGTTCCACGAATAACAGCAATATATATATGTGCAATACTGTTTAAAATTTTATTATTGGAAATACGGAAGAAGGCAAATAAAAGGCCGATTAATGAACCGAGTAGTAAGGAAGTCAATGTTAATTGTAAAGTCATGATAATAGCTTTTAGAAATGTTGGATAAGTAGATATAAAAATATCTATCATTAGCGTCACCTCTATATGCGATTGATTTTAGAAAATAGATACAAATGCCCCACAGCTAAGATGAGGGGCATTGTTTTTTGATTAAAAACGGTTCTTTCTTATTTTGTCTGCTTCTCTTCTCCAAGAATGTTGCGTCCAAACCATTTTTTACTGATCTTTTCATAGGTGCCATCTTTAATTATTTCATCCAATGCCTTATTTACTTTTTTGACCATTTCTTTATCGTCTTTGCGAATTGCAATCCCCATCTCATCGAGGTTTAATGGTTTGCCAGCTTCTTTTATATTCGACTTACCTTCTTTAATCATACGAAGGCCAACCATTTGATCAGTAATAACTGCATCTACTCGGCCTGGTTCTAAATCCATAAGAGCCGTAATATCACTGTCGTATTCTGTAATTTGATCTGTTTGTTTTGCAACTAGTGTTTTAAAGGTACTTGCTTTTACAACACCAACTTTTTTACCTTTTAAGTCTTCTGCTGAAGAAATACTATTATTCTTCTTGGTAACGAAAATTTGAGCACCAGAACGGTAATATGGATTTGAAAAATTAACAGCCTTTAGTCGCTCTTCTGTAATTGCCATACTTCCTAATATGACATCATATTTTTTTGCTTTTAGACCTTGAATTAACGTTTCCCAAGGATTCGTAACTGGAACAGGCTTCATTCCCATTTTTTTTGCAAGTGCTTCACCAATCTCGACATCAAAACCAACTAGCTTTCCGTCATTTTCTTTAAAGTTAAATGGCTTATATAAGCCGCTCATTGCATAGCGAAACTCCTTCTCGCCACCACCCGAAGTCGTACTACTTTCCTTACTACAGGCTCCAAGTATGAATGATGCACATAGTGTAATAGCTGCAACAACAGTAAATATTTTCTTTCTCACAAAACCCCTCCTAGATATTTATCTTTTACATACGGACAATCATGTCACGTTTCAAAGTACTATGAGAGTTTTTCTATTGGGAGATAAGCTGCCCGTATGAGATTAAAATATTTTTATAAAATGTTTCGTAAAAATTGTTTGGCTCTCTCATTTGACGGCGCTGAAAAAAACTGTCCTGGTGGCGCATCTTCTACAATTTTTCCATCATCCATAAAGATGACGCGATCTGCTACATCTCGTGCAAAGCTCATTTCATGGGTGACGATAACCATTGTCATACCTTCCCCAGCAAGTTCTTTCATAACTTGAAGTACTTCTCCAACAAGTTCAGGGTCAAGAGCTGATGTAGGTTCGTCAAATAGCATGATTTTTGGATTCATCGCAAGTGCGCGTGCGATTGCAACACGTTGCTTTTGCCCACCAGATAAAAGGTGAGGTGTTACGTTTGCTTTGTCTTGTAATCCGACCTTTTTTAATAAATCATTTCCAAGTTCTTTCGCTTTTGTTTTGTCCATTTTTTTTACATGAATAGGTGCTTCTACGATGTTCTCTAATGAGGTCATGTGTGGAAAGAGGTTAAAGTGTTGAAATACCATTCCAACATTTTCGCGGATTTTGTTTAAGTTTGTACTTTTAGGATCAATTCGTTCCCCTTGTAAGTGAATTTCACCTTCATCGTACATTTCTAAAAAGTTAAGGCAACGAAGTAAAGTGCTTTTTCCTGAACCGCTCGCGCCAATTAAAACAACAACTTCTTTTTCTTTTACTTCTAAATTAATACCTTTTAAAACGTCCAATGAACCAAATGATTTTACTAGATTTTGAACTTGAATCATGCCAACCCCCCAGTCACTTTTGTATTTTACAAATGTTGCCCCTTATTTTTGTTATTAGTCATAAAGTGCCAAAACCCTTTATTTTTTGCCAAAAACATTGTTTTGGTATAGATTACGTGAGAGATATTTTCGTGATTTTTACAGAATTTGTGAGCGGGAAAGCTCACGTGCTTTAGCCGTGGGAGTGGTCAATATTGGTAGGAGAGACCTTGTATTGGAAAAGGAATTATATTAATTAGATTCTTGATAGTGAAACAATCTAATTAAAAGTCATTTTTGTTTTATCTCGCATTAACGGGCAGTAAGATCCTCACCTTAAGATTCAGAGAGAAACAAGGAAGATAGGTAGGGAATCAACTGTCCGTAAAAGCCCGATTGGTGAGGGCTAACCATAAGTGGGGGATGAAGCCCCCCCGCTTATGGAAGTTTCACTTTATGTAAGGAAGAACAGAATGCCATTCTTCCTAGTCTAAAATAAGATACTTCAAGAAAATTAAGTGGTTTATTTTAAACATTTAAAAGGGGGAATGCTCTGTGGAAATTTAAAAACAGTGCATGGATCGTATTTTGTTTTTACTGTCCGTAATTTAGAAAAGTTTGTCCCGTAGTAAGTGCGCTGCCAGTCCTTAATATCAATATCAGGCCAATTTACATAATCGCCTAATGTATACGGCGACATAGCATTCCGTAAATTTTTAATCCACTGTGTATTTTCTTCTTCCTCTTCATCACATTCCCAAGATGAAATATATTCTTGTGCAATAATTGCTTTTCGATGAAAATAAGCTGTTTCATTTGGAGAGGTGTTTTCTACAGCTCCTACAAGTGATTGGTGCCAAACGCTAGCTGAAGGGTTGGGAGCATGACTAAGAAAATGTTTTAGAACTTGAATTCCTTTAAGAGGTATTGGTTTATATACATAGGAACCAGAGCGTTTGAAATTTTCCGGGATATTACCACTATTAAAGAATTGAACAGCTTCCATATAAGGAACTTCATCAATAAAAAGGGTAGGGGATCCTACATGGAGTAGAGGAGATAATAAGTCAAGAAGAACAGAAGGGGGACCAACAAATTCGCCTTTTACTTCAATTTCATTTCGCTGTTTAGAAAATAACTCAATAGATGAAGTAAGGTGCTCATCTACATAAGGCGCCCAGCTTTGCCAAGCCTGAAATGCGCTAATAAAGTCTTCCCATTCCCAAGTGACCGAAAAAATAGAGACATTTTGAATGGGATGAACATGAAATGTTAATGATGTAACAATTCCGAAGTTTCCACCACCCCCACCACGGCATGCCCAAAATAAATCTGGGTTCTTAATTTTGCTGGCATGAATGAGTTTCGCTCCTTTTTTACCAGATGCTTGCACCATCTCTACCTCTAATAGTTGATCGCAGGTTAATCCGAATAAGCGTGATAACATACCAATACCGCCACCAAGTGTTAACCCAACCACTCCTACGCTGGCACTTGTTCCAGCTGGGAGTGTTACGCCGTATTGCCAAAGTTTTTTATAAACAGTGCCAAGATTTGCACCAGCTTCAATGGTTGCGGTTAAGCGATCTTGAGAGACTGTAATTCTGTTCATTTCACTTACATCGATAACAAGACCATCGTTTAATAGTGAAAAGTTTTCATAACTATGGCGACCACTCCGTACACGAAATGGTATATGACGTTCTCTAGCCCACTTTAAGGCATTGCATACATCTTTCTTATTTTGACAGAAGACAATTATGCAAGGAAGCTTTGGAATACTTAAATTTAAGTTTATACGGGCTATATCGTATTCTGGGTCTGTTGGAGTTACGATACGACCAGTTAGTTTTGTTTGACTCAAAATAGAGCTCCTTTCTTATGTAGAACATTTTATCCAGCATTAACGAGCAATAAGACCCACATCTCAAGCTTCAGTAAAAGCAAAGAAATTAGGCGGAGGTAGGGATGCCCGTAAAAGCCTGATTTGTGAGGGCTAATAATCAGTGGTGGATGAAGCCCCACTGATTAAAGTTTCACTTTATTACTATTGTATGAGAAAGCTTGTTTGGGAGTGATTACCAGCATTAACAGCTGAATAAGGTGTATAGTTTGCGAAAGAAGGAGTAGCAAATTGAAATTTGACAAGGATTCTATTAAAAAGGTAGAAACAGTGTAACTTGTTCAAAGTTATATTATTTGGTAGATTCTTTCCGTAATAGTGTTGAAAAGAAATCTTTTACCTAGTATATTAGTATATGTAATTTTTAAATAGGAATTTTTGGCACACTATTCGAAAGAATAGGTCGCAAAGCTTAGAGTCTAAGGTAATACATTATTATTACTAGGATTGTCGGGTTGCAATTTTTAATTGCAACCCGACAATCTTTTTATTTTGCGGAATTGTCAAAAAATACACGTGTAGTATGCACTCGCATTTACCTGAAAGGGGGTGATATCCAACAACGGCATGGATATCTAAACTGAAACATATTAATGGAGGGGCGTGAATATGAAGAGTAAGCAGATTAGTATATTTGTCATTTGTTTAATGGTAATACAAATCATTGCACAGCCGTTTATACATATAGTAGAAGCTGCAACATATGACAAAGAAGCAAATGTCAGTCTAAAGCTCTCAGTAGAGGACGGAGATGGTTCGCAAAAAGATGTAGACAAAGATTTTGTATATCAACTTGATTTAAGTACATTCGGATTAGAGGGTGGACATAAAGATGCAAAAATCATTGTTAAACTACCACCTGAAGTCGAATATGTAAGACATGGGAAGATTAGTGGTACGGATGCGATATATGATAAAGAAACGCATTCGGTCATTTATACATTTAAAGACTTCCTTCCAAATGGAGATTCTAAAGCAGTTCCAATTACAGTGAAGTTTCCAAAGGGAACGAAAAATGGAACGAAAGCTACAGCTGTAGCTGATTTTGTATCTGATCAAGGGGGAAAAACTTCTAATAATGTAACTGTTATAGCACATGAAAAGGAAGTCCCACCTGAACCTCCTAAGAAACCAGAATGGAATATAGGTAAAACCCCTAATAAGTGGACGATTAAGCCGGGAGAAGAAGTCGAATATACAATTCGAGATAAACATGTTAGTGGTCCAACGACGCTAGATTCTCTTTCAATCAAAGATCTGTTACCGAAGGAAGCACAATTTGTTTCGGCAAGTGATAACGGAAAATATGATGCAGATTCACATACTGTAACATGGGATTTGAAGAATGTAGAAGGCGAAAAGGCTGTTACAGTTAAAGTGAAGTTTCCGGAAGAAAATTTTGGTAAAAATCAAAGTCAATCAATTCCAAATAGGGTTGAAGCGAAGCTGAAGCCAAAAGGTGAAGAGGAACTGACAAAACAAACACATGCATATGTTACAGTTTCAAATAAAGAAACAAAACCTCCTGTTATTCCACCAGATCAAGCTTTTTCAAATTTAGTAAAAGCTGCTCAAAAGCCTGAGTACAGTAAAAATGAAGAAATTGCTTTTACACTGTATAACATTAAAAACCAGTATTCTAAGGAAATAGATAATTTTGTTCTTCAAGATGATCGCTTTGATGAACAACTACGCTTTACGAGAATGCACACCGGTGTATTCTTAGGTGTAAGTGAATATAAGCTTTTATATAAAACAAAAAACAATCCAGAGTGGAAAGAATGGAAAGTGATTCGCGGTAATACAGGAGAATGGTTAGATGTTTCTTCTTTAGCACTTTCTGAAGGAGACAAAGTAACCGGAATTCGATATGAATTTGGTAAAGTACCTGCGAATTTTGCTATAAGTCATGGGGTTTGGTTGTACTTTAAAGTAGACGATCCCAATTTTAAAGAAGGCATTTTAAAAAATACAGCACATATTTCATATGATATTGATGGAAAGCAGTATCAAAAAGATGCTACCGCACAAGTGACAGTAAAAGAAAATCCAGAATCAAAAGTTACATTTAAGAAAAAAGCATTAACAAAGCCAAGAGAAAAGTATATCAAGGGTGATATAGTTGAATTTGAATTAACTGGTAACGCAGATTGGCAGTCTGCTCCTTTCAAACAACCGATCATTGTAGATTGGCTACCAAAAGGTTTGGAGTATGTTCCTGGTTCTGAGCAGTATACACTTGCCAAAGGTGGTTGGGAGAAGAAGTCATATGATGCTGCAAAAGTAAAGGTAGAAACAATAGCAAACTATAAAGAAAAGGGAAGAACTCTCTTAAGATGGAATTTTCCTGAATTGGATATGTCATCAGGTGATGCGATAACTGTGAAATTTAAAGTGAAGGTAAATAACTTTGCAATGGCAGGTAAGTATTACAATAAAGCAGGTCTGATGTCTAATGAATCAACGATTAAATCTGCGAATGAGTGGCAGCAAAAAACGTTGAAAGATGAAAATGATCTGGATGGAGATGGTGATGTTACCGATCCAATCATTGAAAGTGAAGATGCTATAGAAATTGAAGAAGAGCAATCTTTAAAATCAGTTAAATATGTAAAAGGTGAATTAGACGATAGTTGGAAGGGTTCACCAGAAGTGGCGACGACAGTACCTGGTGGAGAAGTAAAATATCGCTTGAAGATTGAAAATGGCGGAACTGTAGCAGTAAGAAATGGTGTCTTAATTGATATATTCCCAGCAGAGGGTGATCAATCAGTTTTACAAACAAAGAATCATGTTCAAGAACGTGGTAGTAAATGGACTCCATATTTAACTTCACCAATTCAGCTTACTGAAGGCGACTTTATTAAAATTTATTATACGACTGCATCAAATCCGAAACGTGATGATTTGATACAAGATAATGACGTTTTCGTGAATCCACAGGGCGCCAATGACCCTAACTGGTCTTTAGAGCCACCATCAGATTTAACAAAAGTAACTGCAGTTAAGTTTGAATTTGCTAAGGATAAACTTGTATATCCTGGAGAAGAAGCAATATTAGAATGGACAATGCGTGCGCCAGTTGATATGGATGCTTCTGCTGGAATTGCATGGAATTCATTTGGATATAGTGCAATAAATGATGTAACAGGTAAGTGGATTCAGCCAGCAGAGCCAAACCGAGTTGGAGTACAGTTAAAGGCTTCGAAAAAGAGTTCATTAGGAGATTACGTTTGGCTAGATAAAAACAAAGACGGAATTCAAAATGACGGAAACACTGGTATGAACGGTGTAGTTGTAGAATTGCTGGATAAAAATGGAAAAGTCATTAGTATGACGAGAACTGGTAATGACAAAAAAGGAAATCCGGGTTACTACAAATTCGTAAATTTAGATCCAGGTGAATATCAAGTTAGATTTAAAATAGCAGATGGATATAAGTGGACGCAAAAGAATGCTGGAAATGATGAAAAAAGCGACTCTAACGTTGATAAAGATGGATATTCAGAAACTATCAAACTTGGTGAAGATGAACATAATATGACAATCGATGCCGGACTAGTTGAAGATACAGTTGATTCTGGAGAACTAGAAATTACGAAAATCGATAAAGATAGCGGTTCTCTGTTAGAAGGGGCTGTTTTCGAAGTTCGGGATAAAGATAATCAGGTCATTCAAACAATCGCATCAGGAAACGATGGAAAAGCTAGAGCAACTGATTTACCAATCGGTGAATATAAGTTAGTGGAAGTCACAGCTCCAGAAGGTTATAAACTAGACGGTAAATCATACAATTTTGAAATAACGAAAGACACAAAAACGCCGGTAGAGATAACTGTTGAAAATGAATTGCTAGATAAAGGACTCATTGAAATTGAGAAAGTGGATGCGAAAGACCACAACTTGAAATTAAAAAATGCAGTATTCCAAATTTTAGATAAAAATGGAAAAGAAGTAGGGAAATTAACGACAGATGAAAATGGTAAGGCAACTTCTGGTCAATTAGAATTTGGTAAATACACGATTAAAGAAGTGCAAGCACCAGATGGCTATATGCTTTTAAGAGATCCAATTGAAGTAGAGGTCGGATCCTCAGTACAAAAAATAACGATAGAAAATACGAAGAGTGAATGGGTAATTCCGGACACTGGTGGAATAGGGACCACTATTTTCTATCTTACCGGTACGATACTTATGGTAATCACGGTATTTTTATTTTTCCGTAAAAGAAGTAGTAACGAATAGAGTTAAAAATTAATAGAGAAGGAGATAATAAATATGAAAAAGATTTTTAGTATGCTTTTAATGTTTGTATTAACATTTGCAACATTACCGAGTATGTTTGCAAATGCAGCAGCTCCAGAGAAAGGTTCTTTAACAATTCATAAGTACGAACAAGAAAAAGGTGCAGCAACAGGTGAAGGAACTGGTGAAGCGGGTCAAACAATTCCAGGAGATGCTAAGGCACTAGAAGGAGTAACGTTTGAAATTAAACAAATCAAATCTTTTGAAAAGATTACAAAAGATGGCGAGATTGTAAAAGAAGCTGTAAAAGATGTTACAGATGCAAAAGCGATTACAAAAACAACAGGTAAAGATGGACAAGCTACATTTACAGATCTTTCTTTAGGTCGTTATGAAGTAAAAGAAATTGCTGGTCCAGCTCATGTTAATTTAAATAAAAACACGTATTACGTTGATGTTCCGATGACAGGTAAAACAGGAGAAAAATTGAATTACGATGTTCATATTTATCCAAAGAATGAAACAAAACGTGGTGCAGTAGAATTAATCAAAACAGGTGCAAAAGATAAAGTATTAAAAGGTGTAGAATTTACTTTATATCATGAAGATGAAACAGTAGTTAAAGATGGAGAAGGTTTAACTACTGGTAATGATGGTGCAATTCGTGTAGAAAACTTACCATATGGTAACTACTACTTTAAAGAAACAAAAGCGCTAGATGGATATGTTTTAGATCCAACAAAACATGCGTTTTCAATTAAAGAATCAGGTACAATTAATGCAGATGGTACAATTAAGTCTGGTGTTGTAGTGCCAGTACTAGTGAAAAACTATGAAGAACCAACGATTGACAAAAAGATTAATAATGATCTGGAATTTTTACCGATTAATCCGCTAAAAGATTACAACTATGATATTAAAACGTTAATCCCAGAGGATATTAAAGATTATAAGAATTACGTTGTAACAGATACTTTAGATAATCGATTAGTGATTCAAGGTAAGCCAGTTGTGAAAATTGATGGTGTAGAAGTGGATTCAAGTGTGGTAGAAGTAGTTGTAGAAGGACAAAAAGTAACAGCTACTGTAAAAGATTTTTCAAAATTAAATGGTAAAAAAGAGCTTCATTTACAAATCAAATCACAAATTAAAGAAGGCGTAGTAGCTGGAACAGAAATTCCAAATACAGCAACAATTGATTTTACAAACAACAATGATGTAAGTGGTAAAAAGGAATCTAAACCAGTAATTGTTGTCCCAACAACTGGTAACATTGCATTAACAAAAGTTGATGGTGCTGATGGTAAAAAACTAGAAGGCGCAGAATTTAAACTACAAGATAAAAATGGAAACATTGTAGTAGTAAATGGTAAAGAAATGACAGGTGTATCAAATAGTGATGGTGTAATTACATGGGAACAAATTCCATATGGTGAGTATCAAATCGTTGAAACGAAAGCACCAACATATAAAGATGGTACGGAAGTGAAATCTTACCAAAAATTAAGAGAACCAATCAATGTGACAATTGATAAAGATAACCAAACAGTGAAATTAACAGTAGAAAACAACAAGAGCGGCTGGATTCTTCCTGCAACAGGTGGTATGGGCACAGTTCTATTCACTGTAGTAGGTTTTGTGTTAATGGCTGTAGCAGCGTTTGTATTCTTTAGAAAAAATCCTGCAAAAAACTAAGGTTATAGAGAAATATAGTGATGTAATGTGAAAAGAGGAGGGCGAGTAGCTCTCCTTTTTTGCATTTTAAGACACTTAAAGGAAATGCAGATGTATCCCGCATTAACGGACAGTAACACTCCCACCTCAAAATTCAGCGAAAGCAAAGAAGTTAGGTGGGAGATGAACTGTCCGTAAAAGCCCGATTCGTTCAACTAATAATCAGTGGGGGATGAAGAAAACCCCCACTGATTAAAGTTTCACTTTATGTTTTAGGAAACGTTAAACTATGAACGTTTCCGCAACATTTAAGGATGTCTCTTTCGAATCAAAATTATAGCAATATATAATGAGGTTATAACATTCGAAAGGGTGTCTTTTATGAAAAAAGAGAAAAGACAGCGGCTCATTAAACAATTGGTTAGAGAGTATGAAATAGATACACAAGAGAAATTAGTAGAATTGTTAGAGAAACATGGTGTAGCGGTGACACAAGCGACAATTTCACGAGATATTCGTGAGTTAAATTTAATAAAGGTGACATCTTCAAACGGTTTAGTAATATATAAGGTTTTTTCAGAAGACAGTTTACAAACTGATATGAAATTAAAGAAAAAGTTGAGAGAAGTAGTAGTAAAGATTGATTATGTAGATCAATTAACGATTATTAAGACATTGCCGGGAAATGCTCATGTTATTGGTGTGCTATTAGATTCTTTAGACTGGAAAGAAAAAGTAGGATGCATTTGTGGAAATGATACATGCCTTGTAATTTCGAAATCAAAATTAGATAGAGAAATTCTAGAAGAAAGGTTAAATTTGATTATATAAAAAAGAGGTTGTTTCTAATTTATATTAGAAACAACCTCTTTTTTATGAAGAAATATAATATAAATTGATAGGTGTTTATGCATGGGATATACGTAATATAGGTTTATTCAGTAAAATTGATGGTAAAATCATTCATAAAAATACAGATAGATATTATTTTAAAAAACAACTTGTGAAATTTTTCACTTAAGAGTGTCAGCGTTTTCATAAAAAGGGAATGACATACCGTTTATGATGTACTTGTAAGACATCAAACGAACCTAAAAGGAGGTACAACAAATGAAACATCCGATACATGTTACTTCAGAAATTGGGGAATTACAAACGGTGTTATTAAAGCGTCCTGGTAAAGAAGTGGAAAACTTAACGCCAGATTATTTACAAGAATTATTATTTGACGATATCCCATATTTACCAATTATTCAAAAAGAACATGATTATTTTGCACAAACATTACGCAATCGGGGTGTTGAAGTTCTGTATTTAGAAAAACTAGCAGCTGAAGCGTTAGTTGATAAAGGGCTTCGTGAAGAATTTGTTGATCGTATTTTAAAAGAAGGACAAGCAGATGTGAATGTTGCACACCAAACTTTAAAAGAATATTTACTTTCCTTTTCAAATGAAGAATTGATTCAAAAAATTATGGGTGGCGTGCGGAAAAACGAAATTGAAACGAGTAAGAAAACGCATCTGTATGAATTAATGGAAGATCATTATCCATTTTATTTAGATCCAATGCCAAATTTATATTTTACTCGTGATCCAGCAGCTTCTATAGGTGACGGTTTAACAATTAACAAAATGAGAGAACCAGCACGGAGACGTGAATCATTGTTTATGGAATATATCATTAAATATCATCCGCGATTTGCAAATCATGATGTGCCAGTTTGGTTAGATCGTGATTATAAGTTTCCAATTGAAGGCGGCGACGAGCTAATTTTAAATGAAGAAACAATTGCAATTGGTGTATCTGCTCGTACTTCAGCAAAAGCAATTGAGCGTTTAGCTAAAAATTTATTTAGTCGCCAAAATAAAATTAAAAAAGTGCTAGCAATAGAAATTCAAAAATGTCGTGCATTTATGCATTTAGATACCGTATTTACAATGGTCGATTATGACAAATTTACAATTCACCCAGCAATTCAAGGGCCGAAAGGAAATATGAATATTTATATTTTAGAAAAAGGAAAGGATGAAGAAACTCTTAAAATTACGCATCGTACATCTTTAACGGAAGCATTGAAAGAAGTATTAGGGTTAAGCGAATTAGTACTGATCCCTTGCGGAGGAGGAGATGTCATTGCTTCTGCTCGTGAACAATGGAACGATGGATCAAATACATTAGCAATTGCGCCAGGAGTAGTTGTTACATATGATCGCAACTATGTATCTAATGCTTTATTACGAGAGCATGGCATCGAAGTTATCGAAATATTAAGCTCGGAATTATCTCGCGGTCGTGGGGGCCCACGTTGCATGAGTATGCCAATTGTTAGAAAAGATATTTAGTATAAATAACGGAGAAAGTAGGGATGAATCATGTTGATGACTAAACCAAACTTAAAAGGAAGAAGTTTTCTTGCTGAAAAAGATTTCACAGAAGAGGAATTAGTATATCTCCTTGACTTAGCGGCAGAGTTAAAAGAGAAAAAGAAAAACGGTATTCCACATCGTTATTTAGAAGGTAAAAACGTAGCGCTTTTATTTGAGAAAACCTCAACTCGTACGCGTTGTGCATTTACAGTTGCATGTACAGATTTAGGTGCAAATCCTGAATATTTAGGTAAAGGTGATATTCAGCTCGGTAAAAAAGAATCTGTTGAAGATACAGCGAAAGTTTTGGGGCGTATGTTTGATGGAATTGAATTCCGTGGTTTCGATCATGCGACAGTAGAATCTTTAGCAGAAAATTCCGGTGTGCCAGTATGGAATGGTTTAACAGATATGTGGCATCCAACACAAACACTTGCAGATTTATTAACTGTAAGAGAGCATGTAGGACGTTTGAAAGACGTGAAGCTCGTTTATGTTGGAGACGGACGAAACAACGTAGCAAATAGCTTATTAGTTGGTGGGGCGATTGTTGGAGCAGAAGTACGTATTTGTACACCAGAATCATTATGGCCAGCACAAGAAGTAATTGATATGGCAAAAAAATATAATGACCGGGTAATGGTAACAAGTAGTGTGGAAGAAGCTGTTGCAGGTGCAGATGTCATTTATACGGATGTATGGGTATCTATGGGAGAAGAAGATAAATTTGCTGAACGTATTGAATTATTAAAACCATATCAAGTCAATATGCAAATGATTCAAGCAACTGGCAA
>NZ_JAJJBY010000017.1:0-103209 GCF_022625245.1 Bacillus sp. TL12
TATGAATGGCAGAGAAGAAGGGATTCGAACCCTCGCACCGCGTTAGCGATCTACTCCCTTAGCAGGGGAGCCCCTTGAGCCACTTGGGTACTTCTCTGTATGGCTCCGCAGGTAGGACTCGAACCTACGACCGATCGGTTAACAGCCGATAGCTCTACCACTGAGCTACTGCGGAATAAAAAAGACAATTTACATCTTATATAAATACATATTATTAGTCAAGTCATTTATACAATATCTTGTACAAACGTGACATGTTTATAATATACTGGATTGCTTTTTAACTGTCAAGGTGTTTTTTTATCTCTTTTAATCTCCCTTTACACTTTCCGCAAACATATCTTTTTGTATTCATTTGACGTCTTCTTACATATTGAAGAGCACATTCTATACATTCATACACATATGTTTTTGACTCTTTTTTCACTCCCGGTATTCTCTTGCAAAATCTAGGGGCTCCAACTTCCTTCAATAACTGACGAAAATCTCCATCACGATGTTGATACCCCTTCCCCATAATATGCAAATGATAATGACACAACTCATGCTTAATAACGCCAATTAATTCTTCTTTTCCATACACTTCATAATAATGATAGTTTAATTCTATATTATGGCTTCGCAACAAATACCTTCCACCAGTTGTGCGTAATCGTTTATTAAACATTGCTTTATGTGAAAAATCCCTCCCGAAATATTGTAACGATATTTCTTCTACAAGTCTTTGAACTTCTTTTTCATTCATTTTATTCCCCCCAAAAACTAAAAATAAACTTACACTTTTCTTCTTTCTTATACATATATTAAATAGTACATATACCCATCCTCATTCAAAAAGTGTAGCTTCTATGAAACACCTTCTCCTTCATTTATTCATAGAACTCCACTAACCAAACTCTTATAAACAGTTCCCAAGACGGAGCTTTTCACTCACTTCAAATCTTTATCTCAGTCCATAGGGGGCTATTTGTTAGAGCCGGATTAAACAAGGAGGGATGCTTATGCCTACATGGCTCCGAAAACAAATGCAACGCGCATATTTCGAAAAAAACCGGTATCAAATTAAGTTACTAAATGAATGCTGGTTTTATTATAGCAAAATACATCAAAATTCCTGATAAAGTGAATGTTTAATCGGCGGGGGCTGAATCCTCCCCCACCGATTAAATCCCCAATAACATCCGTTCATGAAAAAAGAGCAGCGCTATACCTGCCCTCTCCTCATTATTATTCAATAGGTAACATCGATAAGGCAACGCGCCCTTTTTTCATATCAACATCATCCACCCATACCTTTACAATCTGTCCGACAGATACTACATCTAACGGATGCTTCACAAACTGTTTGCTCAGTTTAGAAATATGCACTAAACCATCTTGCTTCACACCAATATCAACAAATGCGCCAAAGTCAACAACATTTCGAACCGTTCCTTCCAACTCCATGCCACGCTTTAAATCTTCTAATTTGAGAATTCCCTTTTTCAAAAGTGGTTTTGGTAATTCATCACGCATATCTCGTTCTGGACTAATTAAAGCATCTATAATATCGATTAATGTTGGCTCACCAATATTCGTGTCTTGAGATAATTTAGAAAGTTCCACTTCCTCTAAACACTTTTGTAAATGTGGTTGTCCTACATCATCAAGCGATAACCCTAGGCTTTTTAATAGTAATTCAACATTTTTATACTGCTCTGGATGAATACTTGTTCTATCAAGTGGATTTTTACCTTCTAGTATACGTAAGAAACCAATACATTGCTCATACGTTTTGGCACCTAAACGTGGTATTTTCTTTAACTCTGTGCGCTTTGTAAATTTCCCGTCTTCTTCACGTTTGTTTACAATATTTTTCGCAACTGTTTTTGATAATCCTGAAACGTATTGCAATAGTGCCACAGAAGCTGTATTCACATTCACTCCTACTTGGTTAACAGCTGTTTCCACGACAAATGTTAAAGAATCATTCAATTTCTTTTGTGATACATCATGTTGATATTGTCCTACCCCAACTGATTTCGGATCAATTTTCACAAGTTCAGCAAGCGGATCTTGCAGACGCCGTCCAATCGAAACAGCACTTCTTTCCTCAACTTGAAAATCTGGAAACTCTTCACGAGCCAAATCAGAAGCGGAATATACACTAGCACCGGCTTCATTAACAATAATATAAAATACGTCTTGCTGTACAAATTGTAAAACATCTACTATAAACTCTTCTGTTTCTCTAGAAGCTGTACCATTTCCAATCGCAATCATCTGAACTTGATATTTGTCTATAATAGAAATAACTTTTGTTTTTGCATCTTCATATTTCCGAACAGGTGGATGTGGATAAATAACATCAATATGCAGAACTTTTCCTGTATCATCTACTACCGCTACCTTACACCCTGTTCGATACGCAGGATCTACCGCTAATACTACTTTCCCCTTCATTGGTGGCTGCAATAATAAATTACGTAAATTCTCAGAGAAAATGTGAATCGCTTGCTCCTCTGCAGTTTCAGTTAATTCTTTACGAATCTCCCTTTCAATTGATGGTTGAATTAATCGCTTATATCCATCTTCAATTGCTAGCTGTACATATAATGCACTTTTAGAAGATTCATCAAGAATCACTTTTTTATGTAAAAATCGAATAATCTCTTCTGTTGGTGGTGCAACAGAAATTTTTAAAACCTCTTCTTTTTCACCACGGTTCATAGCTAATACGCGATGTGGCACAACCTTTTGTAAAGGCTCTTCATAGCCGTAATACATTTCATATATATTTTTTTCATCTTTTTCTTCATCTTTTACAGAGGACGCAACCATTCCTTTTCTAAAGGTGATATTTCGAATCCAGCTGCGGTACGCCGCATCATCTGATACAATTTCTGCAATAATATCTTGCGAAAATTGCAATGCTTCTTGAGCGGACTGCACTTCTTTCTCAGCATTAATAAACTCCTTCGCCTTTTCTTCCGGGTCTTCTTTTGTAAACAGAAGTAACCACTCTGCTAAAGGTTCAAGTCCCTTATCCTTTGCAATTGTCGCTTTTGTTCTTCTTTTTTCTTTATAAGGACGATACAAATCTTCTACTTCTTGTAGCTTTGTTGCAGATACAATATGGCGACGCAGGTCTTCTGTTAATTTTCCCTTTTCATGAATCAGACGAAGAACTTCTTCTTTCCGATCTTCGAGTTGCATCATATATTGCCATCTTTCTAAGATTGCACGAATTTGTACTTCATCTAAAGAACCTGTCCACTCTTTTCGGTAACGAGCAATAAATGGAACTGTGTTACCTTCTTCTGTTAATTGAATAACATGACGAACTTGCTTTTCTGTAAAGCCTAATTCTTTCACTAACATTTTCATTAACGCTTGTCGATTATCTACCATTTCCATATACAACCGAAACCTCCTCTAATAAAAAAAGTTGCCCCTAAAGAGAGCAACTTAAACTGCCGATTTAAAAATCTATTAGTCCTAAACTGATTTGCAAAGCTTCATCTACACGACTCATCATCATCTCATCTAAATGAGTGATTTTGTCTGTTAAACGTTGCTTATCGATTGTTCGAATCTGCTCGAGCAAGATAACTGAATCCCTCTCAAACCCATACTTTTTCGCATCAATTTCCACATGTGTGGGCAATTTTGCTTTCTGAATCTGTGCAGTAATAGCCGCTACAATCACAGTCGGACTAAAACGATTTCCGATGTCATTTTGAATGACAAGAACCGGACGAACGCCTCCTTGCTCAGAACCAACAACTGGGGAAAGGTCTGCAAAATACACGTCGCCGCGTTTTACAATCAAAATATTACCCCCCGCTAACTAAGCGTTCTACTGTATGAGCTGCTTCATACTCTGCTAAGAAAGCTTCAGATGCAATACCAAGATTAATTTTTCCCATTTCAATATACCCACGTCGCATAGATTCATGTTGGTAGCGTTTCTTCGTCTTATGTTGACGCAATAACAGTTGTGTTGCCTGGCAAATTAGTTCATGGCGATTCTTATTCTCTTGTTTTCCAATTCCGTCCAATTCCGTTACCACTTGCTTCGGCAACCGAACCACGATTTCAGTAGTTACACTTGATTCGGACACAAAAATACACCTCCACCGTCAACTACACACCCAAATATATATATGACACCTATTGTAATAATACCATTGTATGGGGCCTGTTGCAAAGACTTCCTTATTCCTTGTTTATGTTTTCCAATTCACAAATAAAACATTCACTCTCTTTTACTTTTTATCTCTTTCTAACAAGAAATAAAGTGAAATCCCCATACGCGGGAACTTCCATCCCTATTGATAACTAGCAGGTACTAGCTGTCGTAAAGTCACTTACTTATATATCATTCAAATAATTTATGACTTCGACAATTTTACCATCTCGAATAAATATACGAGGAACTCGGAAGCTTATTGTTGTAATAATTTCATAGTTAATGGTTCCTGAATACTCTGCAACCTCGGTCGCACTAATACATTGGTCACCCTGCCTTCCGATAAGCGTTACCTTTGTTCCAATAGGAACCTCGCAAGGAAGATGGATCATAAATTGATCCATTGTAATTCGGCCTACAATAGGAACTCTTTTCCCATTCACAAGTACTTTAAACCCTTGCAATCTTCTAAGCCAACCATCTGCATATCCAATCGGTACCGTTGCTATCCACTCTTCTGTCTTCGTTCGATAAGTGATACCATAACTAATCCCATCACCTTTAATAACTTTTTTAATATGAGCAACCGTCGTATGAAGTGAAAGAGCAGGTTCTAATTTAATCGGTAAAAAAGGACGTATTTCCACAGAAGGTGTTAATCCATACATTACAATTCCCAGTCTAACAGCATTGAATGTAATGCCACGGAACCTCATAGTAGCCGCACTATTAGCTGCATGAATAAACTCTGGATTCACTCCAAATTCCTCAAGCCAACTTAACTGCTCCAAAAAAGTATTATATTGCTTATCAAAATAAGAGGTTTCCACTTCGTCTGCTGTTGAAAAGTGCGTATACACGCCTTCCAATTCGAAAAACGGAGCATCTTCTAAGCTACGCAAAAAACCTTTTAATTCTTTGCGCTCCCGAATTCCAATTCTCCCCATACCGCTATCGAAATTAATATGAAAACGTAACGGTACCGAACTATCCCAAATTTCTAGCGCTTTCTCAACCCACTCTCTTTGAAAAACAGTTAATGCCACATCATTTTCAGCAGCTACATTCACAACACGCGGTGACGATGGTCCTAACACTAAAATCGGCGCGGTAATACCTGCTCGGCGAAGCACTAATGCTTCATCCAAAAAAGCAACTGCTAACCGTGTTGCTCCAGCCTCTAATACAGTTTTAGCCACCGGCACATAGTCATGTCCATATGCATTCCCTTTTACTACAGCAAAAATCTCAACACTTTCCGAGATAATTTCTTTAATATGCGTTACATTGTTATAAATAGCATCCAAATTCACTTCTACCCACGTATCACGGTAAAATGATGATTCTTCCACAAAAAACACTTCCTTATATACGATATGCGAAGCTTATTCTTTTATATTCGTCTTTTTAGGAAATCCGTTCTTCAAAACAAGAAAAAACGTGATGCATATACATCACCACGTCTAAGAAGTTTATTTCACCTGTTTTGCCGCAACAGAACGTGCTATCATTAATAATTCATCCGGTTTTAAACCTTTAGACACGAGCATATATTCCACTCCGTTATGCGACCATGTTAACGAGTCTTTTGCTAGAGCACCAATTGTAAAACCAAGATCGACTAACTCTCCACTTACACTTATTGACGCTGAAGCTTCAGCGACCTTCGCCTTTTCTTGTATTAATGTAAAGGATTTCTTATTTCCAGTGTATGTGAGTATTGCACGTTTGCCACTATCTGTCTTTAACTCCTTCTCTTCATTTAAAACCATTCCTTGCGGAGTATCACGTGGATATAGAACAGCAAATGGTTTGTCTTCTTTTACTGTTGTTTGTACATCTACTTGCGCCCTAGACATATTTTGCTTCGTATCAAATGCACCCTTATCAAATTTTGTGTCAAACTTTACTTTTGAAAAATCTACTTTCACAAGAACATTTTGATCATTATCCATCAATTTTACTGAAACAGGCGCTAAATCACTTTTATTGAATTTAATTTCTTGCTTCGGTAGCATATTTTGATGGTGGTAATTCGTTTTTGTCTTAAACACGTAGTATTTATCTGTCTTCTCAAATGAAAGATTTTTCTTATCCTTTAAAATGTCTCTTACAAGTGATTCATATAAGTAAGCCTGACTGCTATTTTGTGGCCAGTCACTTTGAAATCGAAAACTTTTATTAAGAGCTGGTGTTAATACAAACACACCTTCATTATTTCTTAAAATGATTTGACTCTGATCTTTCTTTGTATTTTTTAAATTCACACGATAATAAGAAGGTTCTTTATGCCAAACTTCCACGTTATACTCTTGTGGTTCATTCCCCGTTTTAATAGATAATTTCGCTTCAGCTTGATAACTCTTCATGCCCTTAACCTTCGCTTCTAAATCTCGCACGACATCTTCTTGTTTCTTTTCCATACAACCCGCTAACAAGAAAACGGTCAATAAACCGACAATCACTAAAAATAGCCGCCTTTTCATCCTTTCAGCCCCTTTGCCCCTATAAATGAATGGAAGATATTCCTTCCTTATCGCTAACTCAAATATATGAGACAAAGATATAAAATATGCAGACTAGCGTGACGAGCTTTCTAAAACAACCTGGGCCACTGCAAATTCTCTACTATGACTAATTGATAAATGAATGATATGTTCCGTATTTGCAGTGAGAATCGGCTTGCCTCTATCATCATTTTTTATTTCAATATCTAAAAAGCTCACTTCTTTTCCGATACCAGTTCCAACAGCTTTCGAATACGCTTCTTTCGCTGCGAACCTTCCCGCTACAAATTCTACAAGACGCTTCCCTTTTAATTCAGAAGCAACACTACGTTCCTCCGGAGTTAAAATGCGATCCATAAATTTAAGCTTTCCATCTAGCATTTTTTCAATTCGATCCAGTTCGATAATATCAATTCCAATCCCTATAATCATTTCAAAAGTCCCCTTCTTCTATTTGTCTTCCTTCATTCATATTGTAAGAATAACAGAGAATCTTTCCGATGCAAAAGGAGTGAAAATATAAAATGCCAATATCACATATGCGGACCACCTTACAACCCGTCGTCCTCTCTTTACTTTGCTTGCAACTCATCATGATGATATTAGGGGATTTTTTCTTTTCTGATTTAGCTGCTTACAATGAATATATTTCTGTCGGGGAATGGTGGCGACTTATAACTTCTCTATTTATACATGTAGACTTTCAACACTTTCTTTCCAATAGCATTTGCCTATTTCTGCTCGGTCAATCTATCGAAAAACAGCTAGGTAGCATTCGCTTTCCTATCTTATTTTTCACCGCCGGCATTAGCGGCAATATTTTTTCTTATATGATCATGCCTATCGGATATATTCATGCCGGTGCATCAGGTGGGATTTTTGGTTTACTTGGTGCACAACTTTTTCTTTTATATAGTCGCTATCGTTCTTTTCAACCAAAAGAGTTAATTTTCTTTTCTTCAATTATATTTCTATTACTTCTTTTCACCTTCTTTAATCCTTCCGCTAACCCTATTAGCCATTTAACAGGACTACTAATCGGGGGGATTTGCACTCCATTTTTAACAAAAAAAACGATGGTGTAGAGCTTATTTTACATAAAAGCTCCCACCATCGATTATTTCCACCTCTGATTTTGTACCAAGACCTTGTATTAATTGAAATAAAGCTTCATCCTTCTTTTTGGCTTCAATCATACAATCAATTTGTGGAACACTACCTTTGATTTTCTGTAAAAAAGATAAAAATGCATCTACATCAATAAAATCTGCATGAGCTCTAGGATCATTTCCTTCCCGCGGACTAGAAATATGCATTTTGATTGGCAATAAAGAAGTTTCCCACGTCTCCACTACACGACCCCAATGTTCATACCAATCTTCTTCATCGTTATTCATCATATGATGATGCAAGTCAAACACGACGGGAACCGCCAACTTTTCACCTAGATATAACGTTTCTTTTAAGGAAAAAGTCGTATCATCATTTTCTAACATAATCATTTCTTGAATACTCACAGGAACATTTGACCAATTTTCAATAAAACGTTCTAACGCGAGTTCTTTATCATCATATCCACCACCAACATGTAACACGCAGCGATGCCTCTGCTTTATCCCCATTCCTTTCAGTAACTTCCGATGCATTTGAAGCGTCTTTATTGACTGTTTAAAAATATGTTCTTGCGGCGAATTTAATACCACAAAATGATCCGGATGAAAATCAAGCCTCGTCTTCATCTGATACGCAAATTCCCCTAATTTTTTTAAATTCTCCTTTAAGGGACGAATATAGTTCCAATCCAGCAATTCTTCATGGTTTGCTAAAGGAATTAATTTTGAACTAAGCCGAAAAAAAGATATATCATGTCCCTTATTATGTTTTAATAACCTCAAACAATTTTCTAAATTAGAATTAGCAATCCTCTCAAGTTTATGAATCGCCGCTTCTCGATCCTTCATACGCTGAAACTGTGCGTACGTCATCGTTTGAGACGGAGATGCATTTTTCAAATGTACACTCATCGCTACATAACCAAGTCTTACAAGCATAAAGCCCCTCTTTTCTATACAACCTACTATGTAGTATGTACAATTACATAAATAAAAAAGAGGATATCCTTTTTTGGACATCCTCACTTTTATTAAGCTTGTGGCTTACGGCTATGATGTTTTCTTTCGCCGCGTCCATTTGAAGATCCTGGGCGACCTTGACCTTCACCTTTACGACCACGGTTGCGGTTACCATCACGGTTACCGTCACGATTACGACCATCACGGTTACGATCACGATTACGACCATCTCCGCCACGTCCATCACGACTACGGTTACCATCACGATATCCACTTCCGTTACCACCGCGTTTTTTAGAACCGCCACCTCTTGAAACAACTGGTGGTTCTGATGTTAAAGCGATTGGAGTTGTATCTGGCTCTTTTGTCATCATTTTTAAAGCAGCAGCTACTACTGTTACAGAGTCATTCTCTTCTAACATTTCTTCTGCAATACGCTTATAGTATGATAAGTTATCATTTTCAATTGTACTTTGAAGTTTTTCTGCGATTAAACGTTGTTGACCTTCTAATGCTTCGTCAAGTGTCGGTGCATTCATGCGGTCCATTTTACGTTTTGTTGTACGCTCGATATTTTTTAATTGTCCTGATTCACGTGGTGTTACAAATAGCATTGCAATACCTTTTTTACCAGCACGGCCAGTACGACCAATACGGTGAACATATGATTCTGGATCTTGTGGAATATCAAAGTTGTATACGTGAGTTACACCTGAAATATCAAGACCACGCGCTGCAACGTCTGTTGCAACAAGAACTTCGATAGAACCTTCTTTAAATTTACGTAATACAGACATACGTTTCGCTTGTGTTAAATCACCATGAATACCTTCTGCTGCATAACCACGTAAGTTTAATGCTTCTGATAATTCATCAACACGACGCTTTGTGCGACCGAATACGATTGCAAGCTCTGGAGATTGAATATCTAATAAGCGTGTTAATACGTCAAACTTTTTCTTTTCTTGCACTTCTAAATAGAACTGCTGAATGTTTGGCATCGTTACTTCTTTTGCTTTTACTTTAATGTGTTGTGGTTCAGTCATGAAACGCTCAGCAATACGACGGATTGGATCTGGCATTGTTGCTGAGAATAATAATGTTTGATGCGTTTCTGGCACATCTGTTAAAATTGCTTCAATATCTTCAATGAAGCCCATGTTTAACATTTCATCTGCTTCGTCAAGAACAACCGTCTCTACGTTTTGTAGACGAAGTGTTTTACGGTTAATATGATCTAAAATACGACCCGGCGTACCAACAATAATGTGTGGGTGTTTTTTTAGAGCACGAATTTGGCGGTTAATATCTTGACCACCATAGATTGGTAAAATACGCACACGTTTATGTTTACCAATTTTGTATAGCTCTTCTCCAACTTGAATTGCTAATTCACGCGTTGGCGCGATAACAATACCTTGAACCGATTCTTTATGTGTATCCACTTTATCTAATAGTGGTAATCCGAATGCTGCTGTTTTCCCTGTACCTGTTTGTGCCTGTCCAATAATGTCCTTACCTTGCAATGCATGTGGAATTGTTTCAGCTTGAATCGGTGTAGCCTCTTCAAAGCCCATACTTTCAACAGATTGCAGTAAAGACTCACTTAATCCTAATTCTCGAAATGTTGTCAATGTTACTTCTCCTTTTCTATCCTATACTTATCATTTAAAAAAAGGCGTTTTCCGAAATTGCGGAAAAGCCCTTTTCCTGAATGCTCACGTATATAAACGGGCGTATATTCTTCGCGAAAATACTTCTAAACGTTATTACACTTTATCAATTATAAGTTTTGTATGTGTAAAAAGCAAACCCAACTGTTACCTTATTTCATAATAAAGGGCTTTTTCTTTACTTTTATTTTTCAATTATTTACTGTAAGCGCTTATTAGAAGTTTCTACTATTTTTTCATCTGTCATCCCTATTTATATCCACCAATTATTTCAACATCGTAATAACTTCTTCTAACTTCATTCCGCGAGATGCTTTTACTAATACAACATCTTTCACATCAACAACTGCTTGTAAATCTTTCACAAGCTCTTCTTTATTGTCATATGCTTTTACACGCTCATTAGAAAAGTTAATTTTTGCCCCTTCAGCAATTTGCGCTCCTAATTTACCGTACGTAAATACATAGGAAATTCGAGCTGGATCAATTAATTTTCCCACTTCATAATGAAATTGTACTTCTTGATCACCAAGTTCTAACATATCACCAAGAACAACAACTTTTTTCGAAAATCCATCTAAACCATTCATTAAATGGAACGCTGCTTCCATTGCTGTTGGACTTGCATTATATGCGTCATTAATAATCGTTAATCCACTATCTGTTTTTACAATTTCCATACGCATACCCGTCATTTGAAGTGTTACTAAACCTTGTTTCATTTCTTCCCATGTTATACCGAAGTATTTCGCAATCGCCATTGATGCAAGGGTATTATACACATTATGTTTCCCAAGAACCGGTAGATAAAATACAGCATTCTCATCCTGATTCATCTTAAAGTACGTTCCTGTTGCCTGCAATGTTACAGAAGTTGGATAATAATCATTCGCCATTGCATCACCAAATGTAATCGTCTCAGCAGCTAGATCCATGTTCGGAACACGATTTGTTAAAAGCGGCTCATCACCATTGTATACAAATACTCCACCATCCTGTAATCCTGTAACAATTTCGAGTTTCGCTTCAGCAATCGCATCGCGAGATCCTAAATCCATTAAATGCGCTTCTCCGATATTTGTAATGATTGCAGCATTCGGACGAGCTAACTTAGATAAAAATTCAATTTCACCACGGCTAGACATTCCCATCTCTAATACAGCCATTTCTGTATTTTCTTCTAGATTTAAAATAGTAAGCGGCAAACCGATATGGTTATTGAAGTTACCCTCTGTTTTTTGAACCTTGAATTTGATTGCAAGGAGACTTGTCACAATATCCTTCGTAGACGTTTTACCGTTACTTCCTGTTACACCTATAACTTTCACATCTAACTGATCACGATAGCTTTTCGCTAAGGTTTGTAACGCTTCAAGTGTGTCTTCTACAAAGATCACCGGTATATTCGTAGGAGGATTTTGTACATCCTTTTTCCAAAGCGTAGCTACAGCACCATTTTCAATTGCTTTTTCTACAAAAGAATGACCATCAAAACGATCCCCTTGAATCGGAACATATAAATTACCTTTTTCAATTTTTCGTGTATCGATTGATACACCTTGTACGGTAATTTCAGCATATTCCTCTACTAAACCCGTTCCATTCGTCATTTTCTCTACTTGTTTTAACGTTCGCTTTATCATAAAAACACTCCTTACATAGAGGAAGCACTATTCTTTTGAATAGTGCTTCCTCCTTTTTTTGTTAGATTGTATATTTAATTTTTTGCTTTTCTTCGTGACGCTCAATTGCCAAACGAATCAATTCTTCAATTAATTCTGGATACGGCAAGTCAGTATGTTGCCATAATAATGGGAACATACTAAATGGTGTAAATCCTGGCATTGTATTTACTTCATTAATATATACTTCTCCATCTTTCGTTAAGAAGAAATCAGCTCTTGTTAAGCCCGCACCATCTAAAGACTGGAATGCACGAATTGCATCTCTTTGAATCGTAGCTGACTCTTCTTCTGTCATTTCAGCTGGAATAATTAACGCTGTATCACCATCAATGTATTTTGATTTATAATCATAGAATTCTTTCTTAGGTACAATTTCACCTACAACAGAACATTTCGGCTCATCGTTCCCTAAAACGCCAACTTCCACTTCACGACCAACAATATTTTCTTCTACGATAATTTTGCGATCAAATTGGAATGCTTCTTCAAATGCTTTCTCTAATTCTTCACGATCATTACATTTATTAATACCAACACTCGATCCAAGGTTTGCTGGTTTTACAAAGCATGGATAGCCTAGCTTTTCTTCTACCTTTTCATAAGCTGCTTGTGCATTTTTCTCCCATACACTGCGAATGAAAGATGCGTACTTTGCTTGCTTTAATCCGGCTTCCGCGAAAATATTTTTCATAACAACTTTATCCATACCCGCTGCTGATGCTAATACACCGTTACCAACGTATGGGATATTCATTAATTCTAATAATCCCTGTACCGTTCCGTCTTCACCGTTTGGCCCGTGTAACAATGGGAAAATAACATCAATTGTATCTTCCTTCTCAGAAGAAACAGGAATGATTTCTGTGCCTAATGATAATGGAGAAATTGCATTTTCCTCTCCGTTCATTTGTAATGCTTGCACACTTGTTACTTCACCTTCAATACGTTCACCACGCATCCACTGGCCTTGCTCTGTAATATAAATTGGATGAATCTCGAATTTATCTTGATTTAATGCTTTAATAGCAGCAAGAGCTGTTTGTAATGAAACTTGATGCTCTGCTGATTTTCCACCATATAATAAACCTAATTTAATTTTCGTCAATGAAATCACCCTAACCAATTGTTTTCATTTTTCTATTTTAGCACTTTTTATAAAAATAGGTAGTTCCTATTTGAAATAAAATGAAACTTCCATGAGTGATAGGCCCGTTTCCTTCATTATATCTTTTAAGCAATAATTCTAATCTCCTTGCACTTTCTTACAATAAATCCCATCCCATATTCTAGTTATGTACCTAAAATATATGAAGAAACGCTTCTTTTGGTGTATGTCACTTATTGATTAAGAAGATTGTTTCGCTACCGTTCCTTTTTGTCTCTGTTCTACAAGACGATCTAAAGAAATATATACAAGACCCGCTACTACACAGCCTACTCCTAATATCGTAAACAATAAATGCCCTAACAATCGATCAAGTAAAAATCCGCCAAGAAGCGGTCCAAATGCATTTCCTGTAATCCACTGTAAACTTGCTGCACCCATATATGTCCCGCGTAAATGTTCTGGTGCTAAATTGGCCACAAATGTCATTTGTACAGGCGACATAATCATTTCACCTAGCGTATATACCGCATAAACGACTAATAATGTTATTAAAATAACCGTAGCGTTTGTCCCAAGTTCACCAAACCACTTTGGAAGCCAACCGATGAAAAACAACCCAACTCCAAATAACCACGCCCCATATAACATCGTTCTTCCAACAGGTTTATCTGTTGCCCATTTTGAAATTTGAAATTGAAATAAGACAACTAGTAAGCCATTTAAAGCCATTAAATATGGATAAGGATTATTTTTACCAAACATCTCTTTCATTTCATTATCAAAATGAAGAGGAAGCATACCTTCTGTTTGGGAAAAACCCATAGAAATAATAATACCTGCCAACAAATAAATCATTAACACCTTATCTCGCAGGACAATTTTCCAGACAGCTTCTGATTCCTTTTCTTTATCCTTCCGTTCTTTCAATACAGTTTTCGGCATCGTTTCTTGAATAAGTATTAACACAAGAAGCGCATAAAGTAGCATTGTGGATGAAGCAATAATAAACACCAGATTTTTTGAAAGCACAACTACCGAAGCACCCATAATTGGCCCGATGGCTGCTCCAATATTATGCCCCATTCGTAATAAACCGTACGCCTCCGTCCTTTTCTCAGGCGCTGTCACATCCGCTACCATCGCTGATGCCGCTGGATGAAATAACGAATTACTTAATCCTAAAAGAATAGACAAAATAGCATAAGGAATAAATCCTTCTATAAATAAAAAGCCGAGCATCAACACTGCATTACTCGCCATTGAAACGATCATAATCGGCTTTCTACCATATATATCAGCAATTCTGCCTCCTATCAAAGAACCAAAACTTGCCGCAATTGGAGAAAGCGCCATAATAATCCCCACTTGTAATAAAGAATCTACCTTATCTTTTAAATACAATGCAAAAAATGGCATTAACATCATCATTGCAATTCCATTCAATGTTTCCCCGATAAAACGGATCCATACGTTGCGATCCATCGCTTGTAACTCACGCCATGTCTGTTTCATTTACAACACTCCTTTAATTGGCCACTCCTTATCTTATATTAATTTTAGAAAAATGTAAATTTTCAAAACAAAAGATCCGTTCTATTCTATTTAGAACGGATCTTTTCTCTATAAATTCGCTACATCTTCTTCATCTTTTTTATTATTTAAAACACTATGCTTTCGACTATATAGGAAGTAAACGGCTACACCAATCACCATCCAGATACCAAAGCTCATCCATGCAGTTGCTGATAATTGAAGCATTAAATATAAACAAAAGATAACTGTTAACGCAGGTAAAACTGGTACAAGTGGCGCTTTAAAAGCACGTGGTAGATCTGGATGTGTTTTTCTCATTACGATAACTGCAACCGCCACAAGTGCAAAAGCAGATAATGTTCCCATGTTTACAAGGTGTGCTAATACATTTAAATCGATAAGCCCCGAAATAAGTGCTGCAATAATCCCTGTTGTCCATGTATTTAAAAATGGTGTTTTAAATTTCGGATGAACTTTTGCAAGACGCTTCGGTAATAACCCATCACGACTCATTGCATATGAAACACGAACCTGCCCATACATCATAACTAACATTACAGTTGTAATCCCTGTAATTGCTCCTACCGAGATAACACCCGCTAAACCATCTTGTCCAATAAACTGAAGTGCGAAAGCTACCGGATCAGAAATATTCAGCTGACCATAAGGTACAATCCCTGTCAAAATAAGTGAAACAATGATATAAAGAATTGTACAAATAAGTAATGATGCTATAATGCCAATTGGTAAATCACGTTGCGGACGTTTTACCTCCTCAGCTGCCGTTGATACAGCATCAAATCCAATGAATGCAAAGAATACTGTTGCAGCCCCAGCCATTACACCATCAAGACCAAACGGCATGAACGGTGTCCAGTTTTCCGGCTTTACATAATTAAAGCCAGCAAAGATAAAGAGTAATACAACTGCTATCTTAATAAAAACCATAATATTGTTTACGCGGGCACTTTCACGTACACCTCTAGATAAAAGAGCAGTCATAATTAAAATGATAATGACAGCTGGTAAATCAATAAGGCCACCCTTTCCTGTTCCAGGTGCAGAAGATAAAATGGTCGGAATATGAATTCCAAAGCCTTTTAATAAGGATTGGAAATAAGCAGACCATCCATTGGCTACCGCAGATGTCGCTAATAGATATTCCAACATTAAATCCCATCCAATTAAAAATGCAAACACCTCTCCCATCGTCGCGTACGTATACGTGTAAACGCTTCCCGAAACCGGGACAGAAGATGCAAATTCTGCGTAGCAAAATGCAGCAAAGGCACATGCTAATGCAGCTATAGCAAATGATAAAATGATAGCTGGTCCAGAATGTTTCGCTGCCACAACACCAGTAAGAACAAAAATCCCTGTTCCAACAATAGCTCCA
The DNA here is from genome assembly GCF_022625245.1 of Bacillus sp. TL12. Lineage (NCBI taxonomy): Bacteria > Bacillati > Bacillota > Bacilli > Caryophanales > Bacillaceae > Bacillus > Bacillus sp. TL12. The sequence continues at coordinate 16,146 of NZ_JAJJBY010000017.1, forward strand.
ATCCCAAGCATTGTTAAATCCAGTGCTCCCAATGTTCTTGCTAATGTTTTCTGTTTACTTTCTTGCATTAGTTTCGCAATCGGCTTTTTTTGGAAAATTTGTTTCATAGCATGCACCTCTAGTTTTTTAATTTTCAGAAAATTTTTAATTCGTGTTTTTATTTTACTCATAACATGTTTTTTAGTCAATACTTTTGTCGAAATAAACAGAAAAATACCTAAACAACAAAAAGAATGTAATATAATCAATGCATAGCCCCCCTCATTATCACATTTGTTCACCACATTAAATAAATTTATCATTCGACATAAAAAGGTAAGTAATATACAAATAATGTATATAGTTACATTACTATATCTTTTTATAATTATTTTTGATATTCTATACATTGTCGATTCCAACTAAAAAGAGGCATACTCATAAAATGAGCATGCCTCTTTCTTTTATTTCGTAGTATATGAACCTTCTTCAATCCAACTATACATATATTTCTCATCTTCCGCTTCATGCGCTTGTTTCACAATGCGAAGCGGACGGAATGTATCGATCATCACTGCTAATTCAATTGTTTCTTTTTTTCCTAAGCTTGCTTCTGTTTTTCCAGGATGCGGCCCATGCGGGATACCACTCGGGTGAAGCGTAATTGAGCCTTCTTCTACACCTTTTCTACTCATGAAGTTCCCTTCCACATAATAAAGAACCTCATCACTATTTACGTTACTATGATAATATGGCGCTGGAATTGCGTCTGGATGATAATCATATAAACGCGGCACAAAAGAACAAATAACAAAGTTATGCCCTTCAAAAGTTTGATGGACTGGCGGTGGCTGATGAATACGACCTGTAATTGGTTCAAAATCCTCCACATTAAAGACCCAAGGATATAAGTAGCCATCCCATCCGACAACATCTAATGGGTGATGCTGCATAATATGTTTATGCATATATCCTCTCGACTTTGTCATGACCACAAATTCGCCTTTTTCATCATATGTCTCTAACTTCTCTGGTCCCCTGATATCCCTTTCACAGAAAGGACTATGTTCTAACAATTGACCATACTCATTACGATAACGACGCGGTGTTGTAATTTGGCTATTCGCTTCTACAACAAGAAACTTAGACTCTCCCTCATCTGGAATAACACGATAAATTGTTCCGATTGGAATCGTTACATAATCACCTTTACGATAATGAATCGTTCCAAACATTGTCTCAATTTTCCCAGTTCCATAATGAACAAATAACATTTCATCTCCATCACCATTGCGATAGAAATAATCCATTTTTTCTGTCGGATTCACAACACCTATTAATAAATCCTCATTCCCTAATATAAAGTTCCTTCCACTTACTGCATCACCAGTTTTTCTATTCTCTTTCGTGCGAAAATGACGATGAGCAAGCGCTACATCTTCTTCATACTGCAACTGACAGGAATGCGCTAGCGCGGCGTGTCCTACTTCAGTTGGCATATAATGATGATACAAAATAGATTGTGTACCAGAGAAACCTTTCGTTCCCATCACCTGTTCACGATAAAGTGATCCATCTTCTTTACGAAATTGCACATGTCGTTTATGAGGAAGCTCCCCCATGTGACGATAATACATGCCCATCACCCGCTTTCATTTCTTTTTTCACTGTATTACGCAATGTGCCAAGCCCAGTGATTGTAAGTTCTACAACGTCACCATCTTGTAACCACTTTTCTGTACCAAGTTCTAAAATACAGCCAGTACCAACCGTTCCTGAACCAATTACATCTCCTGGATATAACGTAACATCCGCTGAGGCACGTTCTATCATTTCTGCAAACGTATAGTAAATATCCTGAAAATTCCCTTTAGACAAAAGTTCTCCGTTGACGTGAGTGGTCATTTCTAAGTTATACTGTTCACCTATGCGATAAGCTTCTAACTCCTCTTTCGTAACAAGATATGCTCCTAATGAAGTCGCAAAGTCTTTTCCTTTTGCAGGACCAAGCCCCACTTTCATTTCCTCAGCTTGCAAATCCCTTGCACTCCAATCATTCATAATACAGTAACCGAAAATATATTCTTCGGCTCGTTCACGCGAAATATTTCTTCCCTCTTTCCCAATGACACAAGCAATTTCTAATTCATAGTCAAGCTTTTGAGATTGTTTCGGGCAAGAAACCGTAACGTCTGGTCCAATAACAGCACGGTGATTTGTAAAATAAAAAACCGGAATATCATACCACTCAGGAACAACATCTAAACCACGTCGCCCACGAGCCGTTTTGACATGTTGCTCAAATGCATAAAAATCACGAATACTACCTGGATTGGGAATGGCTGCACAAAGCTGCACATCTTCCAAAGCGTACACGCCACTTGTTGGTTTTCGAATACCACGTACGATTTCTATATATTCATCCGCTTTCTCTAAAAAAGCGAGCATAGATGAAGGAAGAGTTCCATTACTCGCTAGATTCATATCGATGACTTTGTCACCTTCCAGCCAACCTGCACGCATTTCTCCTGAAGGAAGACGAAATGTAATAAATTTCATCACTATTCCTCCTCATCGTTTATATAAAGTGCAACTTTAATCAGTGGGGAGATCTCCCCACTGACCGATAACAATTTTATAGATTTCCGCGGCGCTCTTGTTCTCTTTCAATGGATTCGAATAAAGCCTTAAAGTTTCCTTCTCCGAATCCACGAGAACCTTTACGCTGAATAATTTCAATAAATAATGTTGGACGATCCACGATTGGCTTCGTGAAGATTTGTAGCAAGTAACCTTCTTCATCACGATCCACAAGAATCTTCAGTTCTTTTAACTTATCAACTTCTTCATCGATTTCACCAACGCGCGCTGTTAACTCATCATAATATGTGTCTGGTGTATCTAAAAATTCAACTCCATTGGCACGAAGCGCTTTAACTGTTTTCACAATATCATTTGTCAATAATGCTAAATGCTGTACACCTGCACCATTATAAAACTCTAAGTATTCTTGGATTTGTGATTTACGCTTTCCATCTGCCGGTTCATTAATTGGGAACTTAATACGACTTCCATTTGTCATAACTTTTGACATTAAAGCGGAATATTCCGTACTAATATCATCATCATCAAAATGAATCATTTGTTTAAAGCCCATAACGTTTTCATAATAGCTAACCCATTCTTCCATTTTTTCAACGTTACCAACAACGTGATCCACAGCGATTAATCCTGATTCTTCACTTGGAATATTGAATTCAACTTCTTCATAACCAGGCATAAATTTACCTTTATAATTTTTACGCTCCACAAGAGTATGGATTGTATCGCCATACGTACCGATAACAGCCTTTTTTAATGTTCCATGCTCATCCGTTAATTCTTCCGGCGGAGCAATCGCAACAGCACCTCGTTTTACAGCCTCCGAATAGGCCTTTTCAACATCGTCAACAAGTAAAGCTACGTCTTTTACTCCATCACCATGAGTTTTTACAAATTCCGCAATACGGCTCTCACTATTTAAAGTTCCAGACACAACAAAACGCATGTTTTTTTGCACAAGAACATACGATACCTTTTCGCGATTTCCTGTTTCCAATCCAGAATAGGCAACAATTTTAAACCCAAACGCTCTCGCAAGGTAATAACTTGATTGCTTTGCATTTCCTACATAAAATTCTAAATGATCGACATCACGTACCGGAAAGAAATCCTCCATTTGTGCAGCTAACGTATCCATAGATTTTTGTTTCATAAATTCCTCATCCCCCTGTAAATAAATTAAATATTACATACTTTAAAGAAATCGAAAACGCTTCCAGATATCACTAAAAAATTAGTTAGCAAGCTAACAAATTTCTGACTCTTAAAATTTTCTATCTTTTCTGTCAAATTCCTCTTTTTTTCTCTCATATAAAATTCGACTTTTTTCTCTTTACAGTAATAGGGAATTCCTACATATAAGGATATGATTGAATGATGTGGGTATAGAACAAATGAAAAAGCTAGTAGAATACAAAAAAGACTCTAACATATTAACTATCTATAATATGTTAGAGTCTTTATTTTTTTTGAATAATGGTACGAATAACATATGAGAAATTCCTCTTATCTATACTCATCATACTAATACATTTGCAAGGAATACAATAAATGCTGTTAATACTGCCGCTCCACCTGCTGCCCCTAATAAATCCATTTTTGTTACTTGTAATACTTGTTCCATACTCCTCATTCTCCTTTCAACTTTATTTTAAAACTCCTTATACAACTTCATTACTTGTACAAAACTTCTATTATACTAAAACGTTAGAAAGAAATACGATTAATGCTGTTAATACTGCTGTTCCACCTGCTGCCCCTAATAAATCCATTTTTGTTACTTGTAATACTTGTTCCATACTCCTCATTCTCCTTTCAACTTTATTTTAAAACTCCTTACACAACTTCATTACTTGTACAAAACTTCTATTATACTAATGCACTTGAAAGAAATACGATTAATGCTGTTAGTACTGTTGCTACTCCTGCTGATCCTAATAAATCCATTTTTGTTAGTTGTAATACTTCTTTGTTTTCCATATTTCCCATTCTCCCTTCAATTCATAACTTTCTTTTTATGTAATACGATTCGTTCTACTGCTTGTACAAAGTTTCTATTATACTAAAACGTTAGAAAGAAGTACGATTAATGCTGTTAATACTGCCGCTCCACCCGCTGATCCTAAGAAATCCATTTTTGTTACTTGTAATACTTGTTCGATTTTCATATTTACTCTCTCCTTATTAATAGATATTTATATATAATTCCGAAGAAATGATTAATTCATAGTTTTTATCTTAACGTTACATTAAATTATTTCGTGTAACGTTTGTAACATTAATGTAACATAAGTTTTTCTACACTGCAATATAAATACGTAAAATTTATTACATTTTTTTTACGAAATTATTCAAAGGTATTCATAAACCCCTTTATATAGCATTTTTAAACACGTACACGTTTGTAACATTAATGTAATATTACAGTTACACAATAAAAAAGTAGTAAAAAGAGTCATAAATAGCTCTTCTACTACTTTTTATTTCAAAAATATAATTCTTCTATACACTAACATTTCCATAAAGTCCAAGATAAGTTTATATGTTTCCTAAAGATAACTATGTATAATAAAACCAAAGAGGTGGTCATTTTGAAATTAATCGCACTAGATATGGATGGTACATTACTATCATCTAATCTCGAAATCTCCAAAGAGAACTTACAAGCTATCCGCACTGCTCAAGCAGCTGGTCATATTGTAATGATTTGTTCTGGTCGTGCAAAAGAAGATGCTTTAAAGCTATTGGAAGAGTATCAATTATCACTTCCAGTTGGAGCAAGCAATGGGGCAATTGTTTATGTTGACGGAAAAGTAATTAACGCACGTTGTTTACAAAATGATAAAGTATACAAACTTGCAAAATTGCTAGAATCTGAAGGGTTTCCATATAAGTTGTACACAAATAAAGGAGTTTATGCTCCTTCTACATGGCAAGAAAAAGTTATGCATGCATTTGAGGAAAACAAGCATACACTAGATGTTTCACTAGAAGAACTTGAACGAATCACAGAAAAACAAAAGAAATCAAACTTAATTACCGATTTCCAAAAAATTGAGGATGCTGTAAATAATCCTGAATTAGAAATCTCGAAATTCTTCATTTTAACGTTTAATGCAGAGCATCGTTCACAACTACTGCATGTTTTACAAGAAGATACGGAAATTATGGTCACAGCATCCGCTCCAACAAATTTAGAAATCATGGACAAGCATGGCCATAAAGGAAATGGATTGCAAGAAATGGCATCTTATTTCAACATTCCAATTCAAGATACAATCGCAATCGGGGACAACTTTAACGATGTACCAATGCTTGAAGTCGCTGGTTTATCTGTTGCAATGGGAAATGCTGAGGAAGATGTAAAGAAATTATGTGATGTTATTACATTAACAAATGACGAGCATGGTGTTGCACATGCAATTGAGCAGTATGTATTGCAACCATCATCAAGTAAATAAAATAAGGACTCTTTCATAATCGGAAAGAGTCCTTTTCTCTTATTTTTGTGTCGCTATTTGCCGAATGGTCGATATCCTTTGTCGAATCGCTGATATATTTCAATTTGCGCCGATATATGGTGAGAAACGGTCGATATATTCGAAAAATCGCCGATAAAATTTCATTTACCATTTTGCGCGCCATGCCTCATCTACAATATTTCATAAAGTTTCCTTATAGTGAGCCATTTTCTTTTACACATGATGACAAGCAACAAGATGTCCTTCCCCAACATCACGAAATTCCGGTATAGTCTGCTTACAAATATCTGTTGCAAACGGGCAACGTGTATGAAAGCGGCAGCCTGAGGGTGGATTCGCTGGGCTTGGAATATCCCCCTGCAAAATAATTCGTTCTCGCTTAACGGTTGGATCAGGGATTGGTACCGCAGATAACAACGCCTTTGTATACGGATGAAGCGGATTTGCAAACAACTCATCACGGGGAGCAGTTTCCACGATTGTCCCTAAATACATAATTCCTATTTTCGTACATAAGTGTTCTACAACACTTAAATCATGCGAAATAAATAAGTAAGATAAACCTTTTTTCTCTCGTAACTCACTGAATAAATTAATGATTTGTGCTTGAATCGATACATCTAACGCCGCAACAGGTTCATCAGCAACAATAAATTCTGGGTTTAATACCATTGCCCTTGCAATAACGATTCGTTGACGTTGTCCCCCAGAAAATTCATGTGGATAACGATCAATGTGATATGGTGCTAATCCACACAATTCTAGTACTTCTAAGACCTTTTCACGAACATTTTCTTTTGTCGCTAGTCCATGCGCCAACATCGGTTCACCGAGCGCTTCTCCAATGCACATCCGTGGATTTAATGAACTAAACGGATCTTGGAATACAAGTTGCATATTAGGACGATATTTTTGCAGTTCTTCTTTCGATAGCGTGTGAACATCTTGCCCTTTAAATTTCACTTCACCTTCTGTTTTTTGAACGAGACGAAGAATTGTTTTACCAATTGTCGTTTTTCCACTTCCAGATTCACCAACTAAGCCAAATACTTCCCCTTTATTAATTGTAAAACTAACTCCATCTACCGCCTTTACATGCCCAATTGTTCTACTAAATACGCCGCCTTTAATCGGAAAATACGTTTTTAAATTCTTTACTTCTAATAACGGTTCACTCATTGCTCAGCACGCTCCTCATATAACCAGCAAGCTACGTTATGATTACCTTCATGCCCTTTAAGGTCTGGCGCTTCATTTTTGCATATGGCCATGCAATGTTCACAGCGGCCACTAAAGTAGCAAAATTCACCTAAGCCAACTAAGTTTGGAACTTGCCCTGGAATTGAATATAGTTTATCTGTTCGTTTTCCCATTACCGGTTTTGACTTTAATAGCCCTTTTGTATATGGGTGTTTCGGATTTTGGAATAGCTCTAGTACAGGTGCTTCTTCAATGACTTTTCCGCCATACATCACAACAACATAATCTGCCATTTCCGCTACAACACCTAAATCATGTGTAATTAATAAAATAGATGTTTTAAATTCTTCCTTTATCTGTCTCAATAAATCTAATATTTGCGCTTGAATCGTAACATCAAGAGCTGTTGTTGGTTCATCAGCAATTAACAACTTTGGATTACAACTAAGCGCAACTGCAATCATAATTCGCTGTAACATTCCACCACTCAGTTCATGTGGATAAGAATGAACAATCTCATCTGCACGCGCTATACCGACTTTGCGAATTAATTCGATTGCCCTTTTATATGCTTCATTTTTACTAAGTAACTCATGCTCCCTTAACGTCTCAACAATTTGCTCTCCCACAGTAAAAACCGGGTTAAGAGATGTCATCGGCTCTTGGAAAATCATCGCAATGTCATTTCCTCTTAAACTACGAAGTTCTTTCTCTTTCATGTCCAAAAGACTTTGCCCTTCATAAAGGATATCACCGCCAACAATGCCGCCAGATTCAGCAATAAGTCCCATAATAGATAAAGCTGTTACACTTTTCCCACAACCTGATTCTCCTACTACACAAACTGTTTCACCTTCTCGAACTGAAAAACTAACATGATTAACGGCCTTTACAGTACCTTCTTCAGTTTGAAAATGTGTTTGTAAATCCTTTAGCTCTACTACTGCTTTACTCATGCTTCCTCACCTACCGCTTCATCTTTGGATCCAATGCATCACGAAGTGCATCACCAAGTAAGTTAATTGATACAACTGTTATAAAAATCGCAAAACCAGGCGGAATCCATAACCATGGACGCTTTTGGAAATCGATTAATGAGTTCGCTGCGCTAATCATATTCCCCCATGATGGTGTAGGTGGAACAACTCCAAGTCCTAAATAACTTAATGCGGATTCGCTTAAAATAGCTCCTGCCACACCTAACGTCGCTACAACAATTAGCAAAGGAAATACATTCGGAATTAAGTGGTACAAAATTTTTCGATAATCCCTTAATCCTAGTACATCAGCAGCTTGCATAAATGATTGTTCTCGAAGCGACAAGATCTGTCCTCGTACCAGACGTGCAAGTCCCGGCCATCCAATCAAACTTAACATGATCATAACAACATACAGTCGATATTCAGATGGAAGTTTCCATTCTGATAAAATAGCACCCATAATAATAAGTAATGGTAATCCTGGAATAGACATTAACACGTCTGCAATACGCATAATAATATGGTCTACAATACCGCGATAAAAGCCAGAGATAGCTCCTAATAATGCACCGAGTATGACAGATAATATCATCGAAGCTAAGCCAATTGTTAATGAAATTCGTCCCGCTTGCATTAATCGTGTTAAAATATCTCTTCCAAGTTGATCTGTACCAAGCCAATGAGAAAAACTCGGTGGTTTATTAATTTGTGTTACTTGAATTGTTCCAGAAGCATATGGTGAAAAAAATGGTCCAATAAAGCAAAAGAAAAACATAAAAATTAATGTATAAAGACCAAACAATGCTAATTTATTTTTCTTGATTCTCGCAAATGCTTGCCGCCATGGCGAAGTTACATTTCCTTTTTTCTTCTTTTTCTTCTCTACTGTTACAACAGTCTCCATCTTTCTCCCTCCCTTACTTTAATCGAATACGCGGATCGACCATCGCATACACGATGTCTGCTAAAAAGTTTGCGATAACTGTTAGGCAAGAGAGAAACATTGTGAATGCCATTAACACCGTATAATCTCGAAAACTTAACGCTTCTAATTGGATACTTCCAATTCCAGGCCAGTTAAAAATTTGTTCAATAATAATGGCACCAGAGAACAATCCTGGAAGTTCAAATGCCAGTAATGTAATCGCTGGTAAAATTGCATTTTTTAAAGCATGTTTATAAATGACGACTCTTTCCTTCAACCCTTTAGCACGAGCTGTTCGAATATAATCTTGTCTTACAACCTCAAGCATGCTTGTTCTAAAATAACGAGTTAATGATCCAACACCAAGAAGTGTTAAAATAAATACCGGTAAAATCATGTGCCTTAGCACTTCTAGTATGTACGTAAGACCTGTCGAATTACTTCCTATATCAATCATGCCACCGATAGGTAATATGTTCAGATCGACAGCAAATACTTTAATGAAAAATAGCCCGATAAAGAATGATGGAAATGACATCGCAGCAAAGACACCAATTGTTACTAACGTATCAAACCATGAGTGTTGCTTTGTTGCTGAAATAACGCCAACAATAAGTGCAATAATCCAAGTGAAAAATAAAGCCGCCACTGCAACAATAAAAGTATTCCAAATAAATTTATTAAGCAGTGCTGTTACAGGCTCCTGATATTGCAGTGAGAAGCCAAAATCTCCATGTAACGCATTACCTAACCAATGAAAGTATCTTTCAATAATAGGCTTATTTAATCCATACAGTTCTCTTAACTCTTGCGCTCTTTCTGGCGTTAATTTTGGATTTGAATCAACATAATCTCCCGGCAAAAGTGCGAATAAGAAAAAGATAATAATAGATGTACCAAACAATGTAGGAATCATTTGTAGAAACCTACGAATGATATATGTTTTCACCTTTTTGTCTCCCCAATCATAGTGACTTAAAAATAGAAGAACATTTTTTCAAGACAGCACACTCTTATAGCTGTATGAAAAAATGTCTTCTATTTTTCCTTACTTATCCTTATTGTTCAATAGATAAAACAGGTAGGTTTGAACTAATGCTATCGTATTTTTCTGGGTCAATTCCTTTTACACGTGCATTGTGTGCTGAAATACCTTTACGATAATTTAATAAAATTACAGGTGGATCATCGCTTAACTCTTTATACAGTTCTTTATAAATCGGTTTTCTTTTTTCAATATCAACTGTCTCAATACCTTTTTGAATTAATTCATCCACTTTCGGATTATTATAACCAGCAGAGTTATCTGGATGTGTAGATGTAAATTCAGCTATTGCGTCATTTGGATCAGAAAGAATTGGCGTTGCAACAGCAGCTAAATCATAATCAAATTTCCCAAGCTTTGATACAAGAGTATTAAAGTCCATAATTTCCGCATTGAACTCTACACCTAATGCTTTATAGTTTTCTTTTGCAATTGGAATAAATACCTCTTCTTGCTTTCTACCACTTGCTGCATAATAGCTTAACTTTAATTTCTGACCATCTTTTTCACGAATACCGTCAGATCCTACTTTCCAACCAGCTTCGTCTAACAATTTTTTCGCTTTCTCTAAATTGTATTCGTATTGATTGATACCCTTATCATCATACGCCCATGAAGTCGGTGAAATCGGTATGTTGGCAACAGAAGCGTTTCCTTGGAAGTTTGTATCTACATATTTTTTACGATCTAATCCATAAATAAGTGCTTGGCGTACTTTTTTATCTTTTAAATATGGCTTTTTATTATTCATGTAAACAAATGAATATGAACTTACTGTTTCAATATTGAAATTAGCAAAGCCTAAGCTTTTTAATTGTTCAATATTATCATTATTAGCAGCAAATCCATCATAGTCTGTTTCTCCTGTTTGGAATAACTGGAAGCTTGTGTCTGGTGATGTAATTTTATAAATAAAGTTTTTCACTTTCGGCTTACCAGCATAGTAGTGCTCATTTGCTACAAATCGTACTTCTTGGCCCGGAACATACTTCTCAAATTTATAAGGACCTGCCGCAATCGGCTTGCCATATAGGTCTTTTAAATAATCTAAACTTGTATTTTGCTTATAATCTTTACCATAATAAGCTTTAGATAATACTGGTCCGCCTAAAGCAGTTAGAGCCTGAGAATTTACCTTCTCTGTTGTAATTTCAATTGTTTGTGGGTCAACAACCTTAATTCCTTCAATAGATGTTGCTTTTCCCTCTTTATAATCTTTTCCACCCTTAATTGCATATTGTGAAATATCTGAGCCACCCTCATAAGTCTTATCGTGTAGCAATGTTAATGTAAATGCTACATCATCTGCTGTTAGTGGTGAGCCATCACTAAATTTCAAATCTTTTCGTAAGTGGAACGTGTACTTCAATTGGTCAGAAGATACATCCCATTTCTCAGCAAGCTCTGGAACTGGCTTCCCTTGCTTATCTGTTGATACAAGAGACGCAAATATAACGGACGTTACGTTACCATCCCATCCATTTTCTTGGAAATATGGTAAGAACACGCCACCAGGTTTTGAAATCCCGACAATAAGGGTATCTTTTCGTTGTTTCGCTTTTTCAGGGTTTTTTGACTTATCTGTCGCTGTAACCTTCTCTATTTTTAAATCTTTTACATCCTGCTGTTTAGCTGTTTAGCCGGCTCTGTTGAAGCCTTATCCTCCTGTCCCCCACAAGCGGATAATACAAGCGAACTACTCAGTAAGACCGAAAATACACCAGCCCATTTTTTTGACTTTTTCTTCATTGTCCCCACCCTAACTTTTTTAATAATTACACTTTATGAACTGCTTGCCTAATGTATGCCTTCCGAGCAACACGTTTTATATTCCATCGGAAAAGTCGGTTTTAAAATCAAAAAAAACAGATGTTTTATGAGAGGTAATAATCTTATTCCGACTTTTCCGATAGGCTTTGTTGTTATTAGCTTATATCATTCACTATATTTTGTCAATTCTTTCTATATAAATATTTCAAGAATTTTTATAAAACTATTGCTGGATCTTTAATTTAGGTAAACTTAATAATATTCCGTTATAATTATCTTCCTGTAATCCTTGTATTCTCGCATTATGTGCAGATACAACTTTACTATTATTTAAGAATATAACTGGTGGATCTTCACTAAGTTCTTGATATAGTTTCTTATAAATCTCTTTTCTTTTTTCAATGTCTAATGTTTGCAACGCCTCTGTTGCCAATTCATCTACTTTCGGATTATGATACCCATCATAATTTCGCTTACTTGTTGAAACGAATTCTTCAATTGTTCCACTCGGATCATCAATCATTGGCGTAGATACCATCGCTAAGTCGTAATCTCCCTTAATTACTTTTGAAATCATCGTATTAAAGTCCATATATTCAGGGTTAAAGTCTACACCAAGCTTTTTATAACCTTCTTTCATAATCGGGATCATGACATCATTGATTTTACTTGCTGATGAAGCAAAGTAACTTACTTTCAATTTTTGACCATCTTTTTCACGGATTCCATCCGCGCCTTCTTTCCACCCAGCCTCATCAAGTAATTTTTTCGCCTTATTAAAGTTATACTCATACTTATTAATACCTCCTTCTGTATACGCCCAAGAAACAAGAGTAATCGGTACATTAACGAGTGAAGCATATCCTTGGAAGTATGTATCAATCACTTTTTGACGCTCTAATCCGTAAATGAATACTTGGCGGACACGCTTATCTTTAAAGTACGGTTTCTTATATTCCTTTCTCTTTTCCATGTCAATAGTTCTACCTGATCCGAAAGAAACGATGTAAAAATTATTCTATTATGCAACAGACGAGCATAGACTACTAACAAACTACCAAAAAGGGGGCGAAAATATGGACAAACTATTCCAATATGTCTTGCACTATGTTGCATTGACACTCATGATAGTTGGGGCATTGCTACTATTCCCGTTCTTCCCGAAGTTCGTCCTCTTTTTAGCATTTTTCTTTATGCTCGGAATTGCGATCACCATTTCTATAGGGGAAGACGATACACAAAAAGAAAGCAGGGTTCAGCGGGCGAAGCTGTAGACTCTGCTTTCTTTTTTTCAATCATAACGGATTCTTTTTAAACCAATTACAAAAAATACACCAGCAAATAAAATGAGTACACCAACATACCCTGCTATATCTACCAATGTGCCTCCCCTTGCAATTAATTCTGTAAATCCACGCATTGCCCAAGTTTGTGGAACAAAATTTGCTACCTGTTGCATCCATTCCGGTTCTATTTCAATCGGCCAATACAGCCCACTAATCATGCACGTTGAAATCACAACGATATTACCTAAAGCTGATTGTTGCTCAGTTATTTTCACAATACTTGCTAATAATAATGCTAAACCAATTACCGCTAACAACAACGCTGAAACAAGTATGATAATTCCTAATAAACTTCCCCACTGAACACCGAACAAAACATTCGTTAACAACATTAAAATCCCAAACTGAATCCACCCAATTAAAAAGAAGGAAAGTATATATCCTCCAAGTATTTGAGCCTTTGAAACGGGAGCCCCTAATAACCGATACCAAACGCCAAGCTGTCTTGATTTTAAAATCGTGCCCGTTGCACTTAGCATCACAATCATTACAAACAGAATAGAAAATCCTGCAGATCGCCCTGATACGTTATTCAACTTTACCTCCCCAGAGACAATTGATTCCTTTTGAAGCGAAACTGGTTCTGCCTTTGTATCGATCGTTTCATACAGCTTCTCCCAAGACGTTCCTCCTCTTTTCTCCGCATCCCTTGCTGCTGCTACTTCTATTTTCATCTTTTTCATTGCGCTTTGTAACACTTGTTCTACAGATGCTCCTCCTGTAAAATCAGCGCTTGATTGGAATTTAACCTTCTCTACCTTCCCGTCTGCCATACTCTTTTGAAATTCTTTTGGGATTATCACAATACCCGAGGACTTTTTATTTTCGATTTTCTGTTTTGCTTCTTCATATGTTACCTTTTCTATAGAAACTAAATCACTTTTCTCTATTTCTTTATAGTAGGAGTTAGATAATATAGACCCATCTTGGTCAACTAAACTAATATTTACTTTCTCGTTTCCACTTCCACCTAAAAGCCCACCAAAAATAAGTGTAAAAATAATCGGCATTCCAAACATTAATATATAGCTCTGTGGCTTAATTAAAATTTGTTTTAATTCGAGCCAGCAAAGCGCCCAAACTTTCTTCATTGATTCTCCTCCTATCTCGCTTGCAAACGAAATGTTCCGATAATAACAGAAACAACACCTGCAATAGATAAACTTAAGATAACTGGAAGTAACGCATACCAAGATGTACCTGACATAATGTTTAAGAAGCTTGTAAGTGCCCATTTATTCGGAGCAATGCCAGCAATCGTTTGAAGAGTATCCGGAAATACATAGATTGGTAACATTGATCCTCCTAATATAGCTAACAACTGAATTCCAATGCCACCCATTAAATCCGCTGTTTTTTCTTCATGAATCAATGCCGCGATAAGCATAGATAAACCAGAAACACAAATCGCATACGCAATTCCTACTACCGCAATTTGTGAAACATCTTCACCCCAATTCACATGAAATGCGTAATGGGTAGCAACTACAAATACCCCAAATTGTATACAAGCAAATAGTAATGTGCCAAAAAATTTACCTAATAAAATAGCAAAAGAGCTTGTCGGTGTGCTTAATAGTCTCGCTAATGTTTCTGTTCGTTGCTCTGTTATAATCGATTTTGCTCCTACTGTTATGTTAAATAATAAAAACATGACTAACATCGCAGCAGCATAATATTGTATCGCAGTCAATGTTTTTTTACCGATTGTTCCTTCTTCAACTCCATCGGTATTGGACGTCGCCACTGTTTGCAAATTCGTACTTATCTCTTTTGCAACCTGTTCCATACTCCCGGGCTGTAATTTTGCTACATCTGTTACGACAGTCTTAGTAGAAACAGCAATTGTTTGTGCACGATCTGTAAAAGAACGAATGAGTGATTCAGCAATTTTTGTTTGTATATCTTTTGATGGATCAGTAATCAATTTTGGTTCTTTTAATCTTCCATCCTTTATATGTTCGCTCCAACCGCTTGGAATTATGATCCCTACATCAACCTTCTGTTTCTTTAGCAGATTCTCTAACTCTTTTTGCGAGGTTACAATTTCTACTTTCACATCGTCTTCTATTTCTTTTGAATGTAATACATCCTTTTGAAATACATCAGCAAAATCATCTGCACCTTCTTGATAGTAACCAATTACCGTTTTCGGTAACCCTCCGTTATCAAATATGTTACTTAGTGCTGATCCTAAAATAGCTGTTAATAGAAGTGGCATAAGTAACATCATCATAAATCCACGCCGATCTATGAAACGAATTTTTAAATCTTTCCATGCAATAATAAAACTTTTCATAAGCTTCTAACCTCCTCAATCACGAAGTGAACGTCCTGTTAACTGTAAAAAAAGAGCTTCTAAATTTGGTTCTTGTACTTCAAGCTTTAAAATTTGTGCCTGATTTTCTACAACTACCGAAACAACAGTACCAACAGCTTCCCCGTTCTCCAGTCCAATATCAAGAGTATTTGTTTTCTCATCGACGACAACCCGTTCTACAGTGGGGATTGTCTTTACATTCTTCAATAGCTCCTGGGTAAAGCAATTCAATTGCACCTTCACCATAAAGCCATCTGCTAGACGGTTGCATAATTCCCTTTTCGTTCCTAATGCAATTACTTTTCCGTGGTCTACAATCGCAATCCGTTCACATAAATACTCCACTTCTTCCATGTAATGACTTGTATAAATGACGGTCATACCTTTTTCATTTAATCCCTTTACCGTTTCTAAAATATGATTTCGCGATTGCGGGTCAATCCCAACTGTCGGCTCATCCATAATTAATAGCTCTGGTTCATGTATTAATGCTGCACCAATATTAATTCGGCGTTTCATGCCCCCTGAAAATGTTTCAATTTTATCTTTTGCACGATCTTGTAGCCCTACATATGCTAATACTTCATCGGCTCGTTTCTTTGCAACAGCCCCGCTTAACCCATACATTTTCCCCCAAAAGATTAAATTTTCTTTCACTGAAAGTGTAGGATATAAAGCAATATCTTGAGGAACGATTCCGATTTTCCTTTTTGCATCTAACGGATATTCTTTTACAGATTTCCCTCCAACTTTAATATCACCACCATCATATGGAATCAGCCCACAAATCATTGATATCGTCGTCGACTTTCCTGCGCCATTTGGACCAAGCAAGCCAAATGTTTCTCCCTTCTTCACTTCAAAGGATACATTCTTTACAACTTCTTTCTTCCCAAACGATTTTGTAATATGATCTACGACTAACATGTCGATTCAGCCCCTTTGCATTCATCTTCAATCTCATTGTAAAAAAATATCCTCTTTCTTCCATCACCCTTAAGATAGAAATATAAAATAAAAAAAGCAGCATCATTTGCTACTTTTTCGTTCTTCTCTATGCTAAAAGTCATGTGTATGTTGTAATACCATATCTCACCGCGTATATAGCTGCTTGTGTCCGATCTCTCAGCTCAAGCTTACTAATTACATTAGACACATGATTTTTTACAGTTCCCTCTGTAATAAACAACTTTTCTGCAATTTCTTTATTGTTTAATCCAAATCCAAGCTCCCTTAATACATCTACCTCACGCTCTGTTAATTGTTCCATTTTCTTTGGCTGATTCTGCTCTGATATATCCATTACTTTTGTTCTTTTTAATTCCTTCACAATTTGAGCAGTTATATCTTGCGGAAGAACAGCTCCGCCTCCATGGACTGTTAATATTGCCTGAACAATTACATCTGTCTCCATATCTTTTAATAAATAACCACTTGCTCCTTGTTCCAAAGCTTCAAAAATAAGTTCGCTATCATTAAATGTCGTCAGCATAAGAACTTTCATATTAGGAAACCTTTCCCTTATGAGACGAGTTCCTTCAACTCCATTGATGCCAGGCATACGAATATCCATTAAAATAATTTCAGGTTGTAATTGTTCTGCCCTTTGTACTACTTCGGCTCCATCATTCGCTGTTCCCACCACTTCAAGTTCTGGGCGTAGATTTAATAACATTGCTAAACCATCTCGAATCAGTGACTGATCATCAACGATCATAATACGAATCATATCGTTCCCCCTATTACCCACATTTTTTCCTTAAGTGGGAATTCAACCTTTAATCGAAAGCCCTTTTCATTTTCACTCTCAAATCGAATCATTCCACCATGTTCCTCTACGCGCTCTTTCATATTCATTAATCCAAAACCAGGACTTACTTCATTTACACCGATGCCATTATCAGAGATCGATAATATCACTTTTTCATCTAGACAAGATAACTTTACTTCACATAAACTAGCTTTCCCATGGCGTTTCGCATTCGTTAATGACTCTTGCATAGTACGCAACAATGTAGGTTGCAATGACAACGGAATGATAATTGGGTCACCTTGTAAATGAAAAGTTACTTGTACTTTTGTTACTTTTGAAAAGTCTTGGATCATTTCTTTCATACTTTCTATTATATTTCCTACATTTTTTTCTTCCTTCAATGCACGGACTGAAGCTCTTACCTCTTGAAGGGACTTCCTAGCTAATTCATGACATGTATGTAACACTTCTTCCGTAATATCTGACCTTTGCTTCCATAAAGCCTCCGCTAGCTGTAACTGAACAAGCAATGCCGTCATATTGTGACCGACTGTATCATGAATTTCTCGGGCAATATCGTTCCTCTCTCGAACTGTAGTTAATTCCTCTACTTCTTTTGCATAAAGCTGCAACTGTTCATGCGCTTCTTTTAGAGCTGTATGTGATAATGCCAATTTTTCATATTGATCATCAACAGTTTGGCGAGCTACTGTAAGTTTTTTAATTAAGTTTCCCGCTAAAGCACTGAAGACAATGAACATAAAATTAATAGCATTTTCCCAACCCCTTATCTCTCCAACATCCCAATATGTATATAGTAAAATAGCAAACCAACATACAAAGAAAAAACTCACAAAAAAATATACAACTATTTTCCGCTGTACATTTATAAATAATCCTACTGCATCAATTCCAAATATAATTAAATATAAAGATGTTTCTGGAAATAAAAACCCTAACAGAGCTGTAATTACTCCATTTGAAAGTAATATATATATATCACGCCGCTTTCCTTGATGTGGTTGCATAAGTAAAATGTGATTTACAATGTAAACAAATAATGAAAAACCAACAAAGATTTTCAAATCTACTGTTTCACGTGAAACATAAATCATATATACAATGCAAATAATAACAATCGTAATGATACGCGCATACCCTAACATACAATTCTCCTCACATTTTGAAATATTATTTTCAATCACATCAACTTTTTTATAAACTGTTCTCACAATATAACAACAAGAAAATTATACCATTTCCACCTCGATTGAATGGACATGAGAAAAACAAGCCACCCTACTCACATACATGAGAGGAACGGCTTGCCTTTCTTCCATCTATTCCATCATACTATCTAATCGATTATATAATTCTGCCCGTAATCGTTCTTTCTCTGCTTTTTCTTTATATAACCGCTCCAATACTTCAACCTCACCTGTTTCTTCCATTGTACACTCCAGTCCATATATCTCTTCTTCTATATGCATAAGCTTATCTTCAAGTTCGTCTATACCACTAAATTCTTTCTCTTTTACTCTTACATTCATTCCTTTAATTTTTGGAGTCCTTTGTTGTTTCACTTCTTCTTTCTCTATTCTTTCCTCCCACTTTTGACGTGCCCAAACATAGTTCCCCGCAAATTCAAATAATGTATGTTCATCAATCCAATACGTTTTCTCGAATAATTTATTTAAAAAGTAGCGGTCATGTGAAACAGCGAGAATCGTTCCGTTATATTGTTCAAGCGCTTCCTCAAGCACCTCTCTTGATTCAATATCTAGGTGATTCGTTGGCTCATCTAGCACGAGAAAGTTTACATCTTGGTACATTAGCTGTGATAATCTTAGCCTCATCCGTTCTCCTCCGCTAAGTTGATTCACCTTCTTAAAAACAGCAGGTCCGTAAAATAAGAAGCGTGCTAATATATGTCTTGCCTCTCCCTCTGTTACAGGTACACACTCACGAAAAGTTTCCAATACATTAGCCTTTACGTTTCCATAAGTATGCTGCGATAAATATCCAACTTTCACAGCACTACCAATTCGAATTTCACCAGCATCCGGTTTTATTTCCTCTAATAACAATTTTAATAATGTTGTTTTTCCTGTACCGTTCCGCCCAACAATAGCGGCACGCTCTTGAAAACGAACGTGTAAATTAGCTTTTTGGAATAAAGTACGATTAGCAAAACCTTTGCTAACTTCCTTCATTACAACAACATCTTTCCCACTTCTCTCTTGTCCTTCAAATTGGAGCCCCATCTGTTTTCTTTCTAAAATCGGCTTTTTTAACTTTTCCATTCTTTCTAATGCACGTTCCATATTTCTTGCTCTCTTATGCAATCCTTCATTCGGAGGATTCGCTTGATTCGCCCATTCTCTTAAACGCTTAATTGCTTCCTTCATTTTCTTTATTTTCTTTTGCTGTTCTTGATAAGATTGAAACTCTTGCAGCAGTCTTTCTTCCTTCTCTTTCACAAACTGCGAGTAATTCGTATGATAGACATGAAGTTCTCCGTCTTCTAAATCAAAAATTTTCGTAACAACTTCATCAAGAAAATAACGATCATGCGAAATGACAACAACTGTTCCTATATACTCTTTTAAAAATTGTTCAAGCCACTCCACTGCAAATAAATCTAAATGATTCGTTGGTTCATCTAACAGCAATAAATCTGGTTTCTGTAATAACATATAGGCCAGACTCACCTTTGTTTGTTCTCCACCACTTAACTGTGTAAAAATTCGTGGAAATAGCTCCTTCACTTGTAAACCATTTGCTACCTTCATGATATTTGCTTCTATTTCATAACCACCTAAAAATGCAAATTCCTCTTGCACCGCACCGTATTTTCCCATCAACCTCTCTAAGCCAATTGAATCTTGTTCCTCCGCCATACGTTTCTCTAAACTACGCATTTCTGTTTCCAATTCTTTCTCTTTTACAAAAGCAGCGCTTAACACATCATATACAGTCATTTCATCAGCAAACTTCGGAATTTGTGCTACGTGACCAATACGGGTTCCTTTCTTCATATGAATAGCACCCGCATCTACATTCTCAGTCCCTGTTAACAATTGAAAAATCGTCGTCTTTCCGCTACCATTTCGCCCAACTAATCCAATGCGTTCACCAGTCTTAATTTCGAGCGATATATTTTCAAATATGATGTTTCCACCAAAAGATTTCTTTACATTGTTTACACTACAAATTGTCATTTTCCGTACTCCTTTCAACGTAAAAAAGCCATGGGGAAAGAAACTTTCCCCATGGCTTTTTGCATAGAAAAAGGAAGCCAAATAGCCTCCCTTTTCACACGTTTATAAAATGGGTGAAGAGATTTCTATCGTTCAATAGCTACTATGCAATTGCTAAAAAAGGGCATACGTATCCCGTTCGCAACCACATCATGAAAAATCGCACGACAAAAATAAATAAAATCTAAAAATTTTGCGCGCGCAGCTAAAGAACGTTTCATCTCATTCACTCCTTTCGTACAGAAATTAATACTTACCCTTTTATTATACTGCCCCATTTCATGTTTGAATAGTCATTTTTCTGAAAATAATGAAGATAGACTAAACATTTCAACAAATTACATCCAATCTTACAAAACTGTTATGTTCACGTAATGGAAAGCGATAGTACGAAACCGTGCCTCCTTATACAATAAAGATGTAAACAAGTGACAACTAAAAGGAGAAAAAAATCATGATGAAAGAAATCGTAAAAGCAATCTTTGAGGTACTAGTCAATGGACAAGCAGTTGTAAAAGAACTTAACCAACTATAAAAGGAGGAAGGAAAATGATGAACATGGTAAAAATGATTCTCCATGCTTTAATTGATGCAAAAGCAGTTAGCCAAAAATTAAATGAAAAGTAAAAGGGGTAAAGGAATATGAAGAAAGCTATGATTACAATCGCAAGCACAATCGTTGCTTTGTACACACTAAAAAATAGAAAAAAGAAACAAAACGAAAACACTTTATATTATCCATATACATTATTACAGAAAAAATAAAAGACAAGATACCCTCATACAATTAGGATATCTTGTCTTTTGTTTTTTGTTGTTCCTTCTCCTCTTCTCACGATACAGGATTTCCCTTCCCCTTTCACGAATATAGTAAACGGGAATTTTACATATATTTTCAAAGGGGCATATACGAATGGATACACAACAACTTTATTTTTTAAATGATATTAGCAAACAAAAACCCGAGAGCATCCGTAATAAAAATACAGCTTGTCCTTTTTGTGATACGGAAAACCTCACTGATATTTTAGAAACAGACGGTTCTATTATTTGGCTGAAAAATAAATTTCCTACACTGAAAGATACATTTCAAACCGTTCTTATTGAAACAGATAATTGCGATGACCATATCGCAACCTATACAGAAGAACATATGCGAAAGTTAATTCGCTTCTCAATTAAACATTGGATTGCTTTAGAAAGTAGCGATGAATTTACTTCCGTTATTTTATATAAAAATCACGGTCCCTTTTCAGGTGGAAGTTTGCATCATGCGCATATGCAAATTATCGGAATGAAATATGTAGACTACTTAGAAAACGTAGCACCTGAAAATTTTCAAGGCGTCATTGTAAAAAAGAATGAACAAATCGAACTTAATATTTCTACACGACCAATTATTGGTTTTACCGAGTTTAACATCGTTATTGAAAACATAAAATTCATCGATATAATGGCACATTATATTCAGCAAACTGTGCGTTACATACTCACGGACTTTCATAAAGGATGCAGTAGCTATAACTTATTCTTCTATCACCTGAATGAAAAAATCATTTGTAAAGTCGTTCCACGTTTTGTTGTTTCACCTTTATATGTCGGATATAAAGTCCCTCAGGTTTCTACAAAGTTAGAAGATGTGAAGCAGCAACTCGCACAATATTTTATACAAAAGAGCTCTTTCTAATAGAAAAATAGAGTAGGTGCCTAGGCCTCTACTCTTTCACTATTCCTTTATTTCGATAGTACACGTCCTCTAGCCCAACGTTATACTTCATATTTTTATCAGTCCACTCAGGCCCTAAATTACCTGGCCATCCGGATGTATTGGCTATATATTTCAGTAATGCAAAGTCTGTCAGCCCTTTTTCTACACCTCTTTTATATCCCTTCATTAAGTAAGGCATAGCAATTTGAGCATTTGTCCGCGGATCTTTCAACTGCTCGTCCGTTAAGTGATCGGGAGCAAGCCCCCCACCTCGATGTAACTGAAACAATCCAAAAGAAGTACCATTGTCCCCAATACTTCGTGGATTCAAACGACTTTCATGCTCGGCAATTGTAAGAGGTATCCATTCTGGAAGATTTACTTTTTTTGCTTCTTCAATAATAATTTGTTTCATTTGTTTAGCTTCCTCTGAATCAACATAACTTACTTGATTCTTCGATCTTTCCATTCCTTCAGACTCTCCTTGGAAATACAAATACATCCCAAGAACAACTAAAAATCCTACAAAGAATTTTTTCACTACCTCTACCTCTTTCTCTGCTGAAATTTGTCCCCTTTCAGCCCTTCCTTACAATTACCTGCAATCTATCAACTTATTACCCTCTAATCATATCAAACAAGCATTTATCTTAACATCATGCTTAAGGCTGATTTTGTGAAAAATAAATGGTAAAACTGGAGGGAAAATGTAAGATCATTTCTCCAGTTTAAATACATGTATTTTTTACCAATATCTATTTCGAATGGATTCCATCTTTTCCTTTATATATAATTGTAAATTGAATTCTACATAAAGAATAGGAGACTGACTACATGAAAAGGAAGTTATTACTCTTTCTCACCATTTTACTACTCGTTCCTATCCATACTTCTGCTCAAATAACAAAAGAGCCAAAAGTACTAATTTTATATAGCACAGAAGACGGACAAGTTACAAATAACATTCAAATTTTAAATACGCTACTCGGACACTTTACAGATAATGTGGCACTGAAAAATGTAGATCAATCAATGGAACACATCGCACAATCCTCTTATACATATGTCATTTATATAGGAGAGAAAAAAGAACCCTTGTCTGATGAAACAAAACAATTTCTAGAAAGTTTTTCAGGCCCCTTATTATTTCTCGGGAAAAATATAGAACAATTACCAAATCGTTTTTCCTTTATTACACTTAAGGAAGAGGAAGTACAGATCCGGAGCTTGCAATACCCTACACGTCATCTCAAAAGCAGCTTGCACGAAGAGCGTTTAATTCAACAGTTTGATACAACGGGAGAACCTCCAATTGCATATGCAATTGGTTCAAACGGTACATATCCCTTTATCGTTAAACAAAATCAATCATACTACGTAGCAACATCCCAGCTTTTTGATTGGACATCTCATTATGTTGGCGAAATGCTCTTTTCTTACTTTGGCCAACAGCCAGAAACTAGTAAACATCGTACTTATTTACGCTTAGAAGATGTACACCCAGCAGCTGATACGAAGCAATTACAAGAAATCGCTGAATTATTAAAAGAAAAAAATATACCGTATATGATTGCTGTCATCCCAATATATACGGATCCAAGTACCGGAAAGACAATACACTTGCAAGATAAGCCTGAGATAATAGATGTATTACGTTTTATGCAGAGTAACGGCGGTTCTGTTGTTATGCATGGCTATACCCATCAATTTTATGATAGTGAAACAGGAGAAGGATTTGAATTTTGGGATGTAAAAACCAATCAACCTATCCGTTATCCTAAACATGAACAACCAAAAAAGAGACAGGATTTTAAGTCCGATACTGCTTATACGCAATATATAGAAAATGGTAAAAAATTCGAGGAATCGTATATAAAAGAGCATATTGAAAAAGGAATTGAGGAACTCGTATTAGCTAAATTATATCCACTTGCTTTTGAAGCACCACACTATGCAATTTCACAAAAAGGATATGAGATATTATCAAGTTACTTTTCAACTTATGTAGGGCAATTACAGTTAGGTGATGCAACATGGAAGGCCATGCACGCACCAGCCTTTCCAAGTAAGCCATCCTTTTTACACGGAATGAATCTACTCCCTGAAACTGTCGGATTCATAGAACCTAATCAGCCCCATGCAGCTTCTAAGATGAAAGAACATGCCCTATCGGTCACAAAACTATCAGATGGTATCATTGGTGCTTTTTATCATCCGTACTTAGGTGTCAAACCTTTCAAAGATTTATTAAATGAGCTAGAAACGATTCCAAATATAGAATGGATTGATTTACAAAGAGAATCGAATGAAGTAAAGATGAAAGATATTCATATTACCTCTAATAAAGATGGTATCCATATTGATAAACCTTTTTCCTTAAGTGACACGATTGAACCTCTGAAAAAGTATGGGTTTTTCCTCATACTTGGCATCATCATGATTGTATTTCTTTTATTAGTACGACGGGCAAAGCGACTTGAATCATAAAGTGAAACTTTAATCAGCCCTCACCAATCAGACTTTTATGGGGGATAAAAAATCAAAACGAGGCATTTTATCTACTACCCATTGCTTATTTTCATAGATAAACTCTATTTCTACTTCTTTTTTCGTATCTTCATAATCATTATATGTATCTGCCGTTGCCAAGATTTTTCCTTCTTTTAGCTTAGCAGAAATAATTTTTGTATATTTAGTGCCTGCTCCCGATCCTAAATCTCCAACAACATAATGCATTTTTCCGCCTATTTCTTTCACATATTCACTTTTCATATACTTCGTAATAAAATCTGTTGAGAAATAAGTAGCTAATGATGTCTCTAATGCTGTCTTCGTATTATACTCAGGAGGTGTTAATTCCCCGTATGAAAAGCGGTCTATCGGTTTCGTATTCTCTGGTGATGCTGAAACTGAAATTTTAATAATCTCTTGTTGAGCGTTAACTACCTTTTGTAGTAATACATCATCAGATGGCTTTTTCTCTTTCTTTTCATTGGATTGTTTTGTATCAAGATTTAGAATCAGACCACTATCCCTATACAAATACATATCACCGGCTATAAAGTATAAATAGGTTTTAGATGGCTCAACCGCTCCCTCATAAATTCGCTTCTCATTTCCACCATTGATCTTTCTTTTATAAACACCATCTTTTTTCAAATAATAAAAAGAGTCCCCTTTTATATTCATTTGCAAAGCATCTTCGACTTGCAATGTTTCTTTATTTTTCTCAATATCTAGCTCATAGATACCTTTATTCTCTGTTTCATCCTCTATAATTGCATACAGTTTGTCCTTATTGTATGTACCACTGGATATTTCCACAAATCCTTCCTTCGCCCAAGTTTTATCACCTTTATTCACTTGAGTCCCATGAAACCTATTCCAGTTTACAATGCTATCATCTATCGTTTCAGCCCATCCAGCTGTTTTAATCTGCGCTTCCTCTTCTTTTCCTGTCTTTAAATCTAATCTCGCAATACCTGTAATACTAAATCCGCTGCGCTCAGAATATTTTTTCTCATAGAATAATGATTGATTTTTTACATAAACATAAGCTGCATCCATTCTCATTGTATCTAATTTTTTTGTAGAGATATCATATTTCATTAAAGAAGGCGCTACATCTTTATTCGTATTTTTGTCCTTATCCCAGTGGATAAAATATAAAACTCCCTCTTTTATATTTATATACGAAGCATTTACCCCTTTAATGACAGGCTCTGATGTTTGAAACTTATCTTTCGTGCGGTAAATACCTGTTATGTTTTGATCACCACTTATCGCATAATAAATCCAACCATTATTCTCCGCCATTTTCCCTTTATTAGATATATTTCCGACTGCATTTCCTCTTTGTTCATTGTCTTGCATTTGTTCTTTTACTACTGAATCAATTTGTTCCTCTTTTGTTTCTTGCCCCATACTTGTAGTCGAAGTTTTCTTCTCTGTTTCACATCCCAATACAGAAACTGACATGGCTGCCGTCATAATAGTAACAGCCATTTTTTTATATGCTCTCCCCACTCTTTTTCCCCATTTCCTTTTATTAAATTTTCTATATAATACAAATTATAGAAAATAATAGAAACAATATCCATATACCATAGAAAGAAAAGATAGAGATTTATCCTCATCCTTCCCTCTATCTTTTCCCATAGAAGCAGGCCGTATTTTCATAAATTTGTTCTGTGGTCTTATCTATAGAAATATTTTTGATCAAACTTATTTCTTTCAATACCTCTTGAATCATGTTTGGATGCGTCATCATATTTTCTTGAAATTCCCAAGGTCCATCAGTTTCTACCATCATATATTCTAGTGGATAGAACGATACGATTTTTCTAATTTTCTCCTTCTGTAAAACATCCGGTGTAATTGAAATGTAGTATCCGTTTTGAATCATTCGTTCCATCGTTTCTTTACGTCCCTTAAACCAATGAAAATGTGCACGTGAAATCTTATACTGCTCAAGTAAATCACATACAATGTCAGCATCTTCATAAACTGCATGTAGCACAATTGGTAAGCCATATCTTTTCGCTAAAGCCATAAATTTCTCCAATATTTCTATATAAGGCCCTATTACAATATCTTTTTTTTCTTGACGTAAATAATACGGTAAGCCCACCTCACCTATCGCAACAAGCCGTTCTACATTTTCTTCAATTAACTTATAAATTTTTCCGCATTCTTTTTTGTTAATTTCCTGCTCTGGATGAAATCCTAGTGCCGGATATACGAATGTATGTTGCTCCGCTAAAGACAGTGTTTGTTGACAAGAACGATAGTTCATGGACACCGCAATCAATCCCGCAATCTCAGTACTCCTTTTCACATCATCAATTAGTTTCATTTGCTCTTTATGCTTATATTGATCCAAATGGATATGACTATCAATCCACTTCATTTCTATCACCTCTCTTATCTATATAAATCCAATTTGATTTTCCAACATATAAATTACGGCTATGAAAAATAAAAAGAGACTTCCACTCATTTCCTCCTTCTGTTTTCACATGGCATGGGGCTAAAAAAGACACTGACCGCTTCTATCCACCGGCGGATCCTCTCTACCATTTAAAGAGAATGGTTTTATGTCGTTTCCCCAATCCTTATTTATATATTTTAATACACTGCTCCAAATTAAGGACAATAAAAACAAGAAGGGATCTCCTTCTTGTTTTCAACATCTATATATATTCATTTCCAAGCACCTAAGTCGCGTCCATAAAAACAAAAGAAGATTTCCACTCGCTTTCTCCTTTTGTTCTCACGTGGCATGGGGGCAAAAAAGGCACTGACCGCTTCTATCCAGCGCCGGACGCTCTCTTCTACCTATAAAGAATGGTTTTATGTCAGTTTTTCAATTTGTATTTATCTATATTATTTAACAATTAAATTTGTAATTATATCAAAAAGTCCAATACATATGGCAGCAACAGTAAAGTAGCTACAGAAATCTTTTATCGGAAACTTAACTACTTCTTCTTTTCGCATCCCTTTCTTCCTCCTTCTCAGTATCTCCCTAATTTCTTATCTTTTTTTTATTATGCAAAAAATATGACAAACAAGCCATCGAATTAACTTACATAAATCTTACAATGTTGTAAGGTTTAAAAAAATGGCCTCCTCTCATAAAGAGAAAAGACCTATTCAATCATTAGTTGGTTTTCAAACATTCATCATCATTTCAGACAGAAAGTTGTATGTTCAAACTTTCTAATTGTATTGTAATAGAATTCGTAAATGCGAACTATCGAACTACCTTACACGTACCTTACAGTATTGTCATGAACAATATCACTTTTAACAAATTAACTATAATTGTAAATTTCTATTTTTTAAATTTATCCCGCACTAACGGCCCGATTGGTTCAACTAATAATCAGTGGGGGATGAGGAAAACCCCCACTGATTAAAGTTTCACTTTATATATAATAAAAAACACTGTAACATACTCAATGTAACAGTGCTTTACAATAACTTTACCTCATCGACAAAAGCTTACTTCTCGCCTGCACAGGAATACTTTGAGCATCTATCTCTACAAATGATTCACCATAACGTCCTTTTGCGAAAATCTTCAAAGGTTCATCTCTCTTTAACATATGTTTTACAGTTTTCTTTATCGTTTGTTTTCTTCCTTTTTCATCGTAAGCGACAAATTCATATTCATACCAATCATTTCCAACGTGCTGACCAATACCATTTACAATCGTATAATATTCTTTCGTTTTATAAAATGGATTATATTTATCAATTACTGGTCCAAGCTTTGTTGGTAATAGTAGTATAATTGCTACTATCGCCGTAATTACAGTAGCTATTACTCTCTTTTTTATTTTTCCCCGCCTCAAGGTAGCTTCCTCCTCCACACAATTTTGTGTAGTTTTCTATAAACTTATTTTAAAGAGAATCATTTCATTCTACTATTGATTCCTATTACATTTCCCTTACATTTTTGTAAGAATCCAAGTGGAATTTTATATTATTTTTAACAATTTGTGAACCCTCCAAAACTGTGATAAACATCACACTCTCTATTTTCTAAAGGTTCTATAATAAAAATATAAAAGTTTGTTAAACATTTCACATTTAAGAGGGGAAATGAATATGAAAAAACGTTTAGTCATGATCGGGAATGGTATGGCTGGTATACGCTGTATCGAAGAAATTTTAAAGCAAGATCCAGAGCTTTATAATATTACTATTTTTGGTGATGAACCTCATCCAAACTACAACCGCATTATGTTATCTCACGTCTTACAAGGAAAAACAAACATCCAAGATATTATTATGAACGAATACAATTGGTACGAAGAAAATAACATTACCCTGTATACAAATGAAAAAGTAATGAATATTGATCGTGAGGAACAAGTCATTGTTACAGAAAAGAACCGTATTGTCATGTACGATAAGCTTATTATTGCAACAGGTTCTAGTGCTTTTATCTTACCTGTTGCAGGTTCAGAACTTCCAGGTGTAACTGGCTTTCGTACAATTGAAGATACACAATTTATGATAGATGCTGCTAAGCGATATAAAAAAGCCGTTGTAATAGGCGGTGGATTACTTGGTTTAGAAGCTGCACGAGGACTTATTGATCTCGGCATGGACGTACATGTAGTTCATTTAATGCCACACTTAATGGAACAACAACTTGATGCAAAAGCTGCTTCACTACTGCGCCAAGATTTAGAGGCACAGGGTATGAAATTTCTTATGGAAAAGAAAACTGTAAAAATTATTGGTACGGATCACGTTGAAGGAATTCAATTTGAAGATGGCAGTGTTGCAGAATGCGATTTAATTGTAATGGCTGTTGGGATACGTCCAAATACACAATTAGCTAAAGATGCTAGTTTACTTGTAAATCGCGGTATCGTTACAAATGACTATATGCAAACAGATGATGAATCCATCTATGCAGTTGGCGAATGTGCCGAGCATGACGGTATTGCCTATGGTCTTGTCGCTCCTTTATACGAACAAGGTGCCATACTGGCAAAACATATAACGAACTCACAAACAGATGGGTATACAGGTAGTATTGTTGGTACACAGCTTAAAGTTGCAGGATGCGATTTATTCTCTGCCGGACAAATTCATGAAGATGATAAAACAAAAGCGATTTCAATTTTTAATGAGTGTACACGTTCCTATAAAAAAGTATTCATTCGTGATAATAAAGTCATTGGTATTGTTTTATATGGTGACACTGCTGACGGTACACGTCTCTTTAGCATGTTGAAAAAAGAAGAAGATATACAAGAATACACACCAGCCTCTCTACTTCACAAAGCGGGTGAAGAAAGCGGACTTGATGTTGCAAGCATGAGTGCTGATGACACTGTTTGTGGGTGTAACGGTGTGACAAAAGGCGCAATTGTTCATGCCATTTTAGAGCAAGATTTAACAACTTTCGAAGAAGTAAAAGGATGCACAAAAGCTGCTGGATCATGCGGTAAATGTCGTCCACTTGTTGAACAAATTTTATCTCATACACTCGGGGATAGCTTCGATGCATCTGCGCAATCTGTTGGTATGTGCGCATGTACAACTTTATCGCGCGACGAAGTTGTCACAGCAATTCATGAGAAAGGTTTAAAATCACCAAAAGAAGTACGAAATGTCCTTGATTTCGCACATGAAGATGGCTGTTCAAAATGCCGTCCTGCATTAAACTACTATTTACGTATGGCACGCCCAGAAGAATATGCAGATGATAAATCATCCCGCTTCGTGAATGAAAGAATGAACGGTAATATTCAGCATGATGGTACATTTTCTGTTATTCCTCGTATGTACGGTGGCGTTACTACTGCAGATGATTTAATGAAGATTGCCGAAGTTGCAAAAAAATACGATGTACCGCTCGTAAAAATAACAGGTGCAAGTCGAATCGGCTTATATGGTGTTAAGAAAGAAGATTTACCAAAAGTTTGGGCTGACCTTGATATGACTTCAGGTTATGCTTATTCGAAATCCCTTCGCAATGTAAAATCATGCGTCGGCTCTCGCTTCTGCCGCTTTGGTACAAAAGATTCATTAGGGCTTGGTATGTTACTTGAACAATCACTAGAAATGGTAGATACACCTCATAAAATGAAAATGGGTGTAACCGGTTGTCCACGTAACTGCGCGGAAGCATTAACAAAAGACTTCGGCGTCGTTTGTGTTGAAAATGGATTCCAACTTTATATTGGTGGTAACGGTGGTACAGAAGTACGTGAAGCTGATTTTGTCATGATTGTCCCTACGGAAGAAGATGTACTTCGTATTGCTACAGCTTATGTACAACATTATCGTGAAACTGGTATTTATGGCGAACGAACTGCTCCTTGGGTAGAACGAATAGGCTTAGATCACATAAAAGAAATACTGCAAGATAAGCAAATGGTCGCTATGCTAAATGAACGTTTCCAAAAAGCTCGTAACACATATGAAGAAGCTTGGGGACAAGCACTAGAAACTCAGTCACTAAAAGCCATGTATGAAGTAGAAACTGTAAAGTAAGGAGCGATCTACATGTTACAAACGAAAGAGAAAATAAAAATAATGCGTGCCGAAGATCTTCCCGTGCAAATCGGTAAGGAAGTGCGAATAAAGGACTTGTCCATCGCCTTATTCCGCCTTTCAAATGGTGACATTCGCGCTGTAGAAAATCGGTGTCCTCATAAAAATGGGCCTTTAGCAGAAGGAATTGTTTCTGGAGAATTTGTCTTCTGTCCGTTACATGACTGGAAAATTTCCTTAATAACGGGTGAAGTTCAAAAACCTGATGATGGTTGTATTCAAACATATGAAGTAGAAGTTATTGACGGGGATATTTATATATACATGTAACTTGTACAGGAAATCCCTCTTTGGGGTTTCCTCTCAAGTAAAAATAGATGAGGTGTAGAGATGAACGGATACGTATATTTAGTTGGTGCAGGGCCTGGTGATGAAGGACTTATTACAAAAAAAGCAATAGATTGCCTAAAAAAAACAGATGTTGTTTTATATGACCGCTTATTGAATCAAAATTTACTTCGCTATACAAAACCAACATGCGAACTCGTTTACTGCGGGAAAATGCCAACAAATCATATTATGCGACAAGAAATGATTAACACGCATTTAATTCAATCTGCCAAAGAAGGTAAGACAGTCGTTCGGTTAAAAGGCGGAGATCCTTCTATTTTTGGCCGCGTTGGCGAAGAAGCAGCAGCTTTAGCAGCTGAAAATATTCTATATGAAATTGTTCCAGGTATTACATCTAGTATTGCCGCTAGTGCGTATGCCGGCATCCCTCTTACCCATCGCGACTATAGTAATAGTGTAACGTTGTTAACTGGTCATACAAAAGGCGCAATTAGCGACCAAGTCAATTACAGCGCCCTCTTAAACAGTGATACAATTGCCTTTTACATGGGTGTTAAAAACCTACCTGTAATTTGTGAAAACTTACTGCAAACAGGAAGAAAAAAAGATACTCCCGTAGCAGTCATTGAATGGGGTACAACCGGAAAACAAAGAGTTGTTACAGGTACACTCTCTACAATCATCGATTCCGTAAAGAAAGAACATATTTCAAATCCTTCGATGACAATTGTTGGCGAGGTTGTATCTTTACGTAAACAAATTGCCTGGCAAGAAAGAAAATCACTACACGGAAAAAAAGTTTTATTTGCTTCTGCAACAAACAAAACAAGTATACTAGCACAGGAGTTACAAGCAGCTGGGGCAGAAATATATCAAATACCCACTTTCAAAAAGCAAGAACATCTATTAACATCCGATCAACTTTGTGAAATATTTAAAGCCGAGCGCCTTGTTTTCTGTTCACCCGAAAGTGTAGCAATCTTATTACAATCCTGTGCGCAGCATCAAAAAGATATTCGCTTCTTACAAGCAACACTACAACATATGAATAGCACTATCCAAAAAGCATTGATGGACTATGGATTATTAAGTGAATCAGCAAGATTTTCTAACGAAACAACGATTTACTTAGGGCGAAATATTAACCGCATTGCCATCATTCAAGAAAAAATAGGTGCGGGTTCTCATATTATGACGCATGAATATCAAATTGATCATCGTTTTGATGAAATTCATACACGTACGCTAACGGAATTCACATGGGATAGTATCGTATTTGAAGGTCGCGCTGCCATTGATACGTTTATATCTGAGGTAAAACGCCTTGGTTTCATAGATATTCTTCATTTGCCATTCTCATATGCCGATGAACTCACTCTGCAATATGCAAATAAGGTCGGATTCCATACTATCGATCGACAGCTACAAGCTATCATCGATGAGAAAGAAGTGGTGGCAAGATGAAAGGCATTGTTTATATTGGACATGGTAGCCGATTACAAGAAGGCAACGAACAGTTCATTCACTTTGTTAGGTCGTTATAAAAGAACGAAGCGAAAGCATCCAAAAAATTGGATTTCTTGAACTAACCACACCGACTGTACAAAACGCAATTGTAGAAGCCATCCAAGACGGTGCGACCGAGGTTTTAATTGTCCCTGTTTTATTATTTGCAGCAGCCCATTATAAACGTGATGTCCCTTTTGAAATTGAAAAAATAAAAAAGCTCTATCCACACATTACATTTTCAGTTGTACCACCTTTTAGTACGCATCCGCTTATGATTGAACTTGTCGTAAAACGAATACGTGAAGCTATGCCAATAGAAAATAGTGAAATCTTACTTGTCGGTCGTGGTAGCAGTGATTCTCAACCTATACATGAATTAAAACAAATTGGAGCAGCTGTCGAGCAAAGGGTTTCCTTGCCAGTTTCCTGCTCCTTCTTAACAAAGGGAACACCTTCTTTTCCTGATGAACTCAATGAAAAGTCAGCACATGCAAAGCATGTATATGTCATACCTTATCTGCTCTTCACCGGGTTATTACTTCAAAAAATAAATCGGTATGCAAAAAAATACGCGAACGCTACAACTTGTAACTGTCTTCAATTTGATTCCTATATGAAGTCCGCTTTATTAGAGCGAATGGAGGAACATGTACATGCATAACTTCTATCCTATTATGTGTAATCTTGAGGGCAAAACGGTTGTAATTATAGGTGGTGGGAAAATTGCATACCGAAAGGCAGCTGGATTAAAGCGTACAGGAGCTTCTATTACTGTAGTGAGTCCAAATATTTGTGAAGAAATGAAGTCTCTTTCCTACATTACTTGGAAACAAAAAACATTTTCAGAAGAAGATATTAAAGGTGCACACCTCATCTATGCGGCAACAAATCATCATGATGTAAATATGATGGTCAAACAAGCTGCACACGATTTCCAATGGGTAAATGTTGTAAGTGATGGAAAAAAATCATCCTTTCATACCCCCGCAGTTATTCGCAGTGATGAATATGTTATAAGCATATCCACTTCGGGTAAAAGCCCATCCTTTGCAAAACGAATAAAAGAAAAATTAATGAAGATTCTTCCCCAAATTATAAAATAAAAAAGATGAACGAATCCCTCGTTCATCTTTTTAGCTTGCTTTAAAACCACCGCCAAGTACATCTCGTACGTCATGAATAACAACAAACGCATCTTCATCCACGTTACTGATTACTTGTTTTAATTTTACAAGCTCTTGTTTATTAATTACGACATATAGTACTTCTTTATTTTTCCCAGTATAGCCACCGCGTCCTTCTAAGACAGTCACACCGCGTGTCATATGTTTCGTAATCGTTTCACGAATTAAATCTGGTTGACTTGATATAATTGTAACTGCTGTTTTCGTATTAATTCCTTCCACAATGAAGTCGATTACTTTTGCTCCAACAAATACTGCAACGAGCGTATACATTGCTTTTTCTTGTCCAATGATAAATACCGACCCCACAATTACAACAATATCAATAATAAGAACACCTTTTCCAACGCTCCACCCTAAATATTGATTTGCTAATTGCGCTAAAATTGCTGATCCTCCAGACGTACCTCCTGCGCGAAACATACAGCCTAATCCTATACCAACAAACACCCCAGCAAATAAAGCTGCTAATAACGTATCGCTATTTACCTGGTGTCCAATGTGTTCTGTTGCATATAAAAACAAGGAAGTTTCTATAATACCGAGAATTGTGTAAACCATCGTTTTTTTATCAAAAAATTTATAACCAATAGCTAATAGAAACGCATTGAATACAAAGTTCATAATCCCTGGTGACCACCCAAATAAATAATAGGTGACGACCGTTAAACCGATGATTCCCCCTTCCGATAAACGGTTTGGAATCGCAAAATAGTTAATGCCAATCGCAAATAATAATGAACCAATTGTAATTAATGCAATTTCTTTCATTCGTTGATTAAACATAAGTCGTAACCTCCTCCATTTGACATTGTACCACTATCTTACAGAGGCATAGAAATAGTTTTTACCACACTCTTTTTTCTTATAACATCTATATAATTATGTTTACATAAACGCCTGTTTAGTTATTCAAGTTCGCTCTAACAGCATCAACAAACTTCTTCACGTTCCCCGCCTGAATATACTTAGCCATTAAAACTTCACTATTATAGATAAACACTAACTGCGGAAACATTTCTATGTCATCTATGCAACAATATGAATATTCTTCATATGTTATAGGATAATACAGGCATTTCCCATAAAAAAGAATTCGCTTATTAGTAGCAACAAATATACCTTGTTGATATGAAAAGGTGAAGTTATCTTTCTCAAATATTCCTACCACAAAAGATAAAATTTGTTCATCACATTCTAAATACTCTTTTACATTCAATAATAGTTTTTTCATGAATATTCCCCCAAATTCAATTCATTGTCGTAACACTTGAAAAGAATCCATGGATTACTACATAACCGGTGTAAATCAGTTATAAAGTATGAAACGCGTTTCCAGTCAAAACATTTTTCAAAAAAATAATCCGTTATGTGTCATTACACATAACGGATTTCAACTATACCGTAGAGCGTTCTACCAACTTATAGGGAATTTCCACTTTTTCTTGTTTCCGATCATCATTGCTTATTTGTTTATAAAATAGTTCAAAGGCACTTTTACCAATCTCTTTCACATGTTGATCAATTGTGGTGATTTGTAACACTTGGGAAATGGGTTGATTATCAAAACCAATAATCGCCAAATCCTGCGGAACATTTATGCCTAACCTTTTAGCTTCTGTCATAATTCCAATAGCAACTTCATCTCCAGCTTCTGTCATAATTCCAATAGCAACTTCATCTCCAGCTACTAACAACGCTTCAGGAGAATCCTCCATCTCTTTTAACTTATGTGCGACCCTCACACCATCTTCTAATGTAAAGCATTCCGTAAAGATTCGCTTTTCGATAATTTCTTCATCTATCAGTTGTAAGGCTTGCTTATAGGCCTCAAATCGCTTTTTACTACTAGCTCCTTGCTTCCTCCCTGTGCAATATCCAATTTTTTTGTAGCCTTTCTTGATCAAATAATTCATCCCTAATTGAAAAGCCCCAAAATGATTTATATATACGCTGGATATGCCAAAAACGTCAGTCTCTTCACAAGCAATAATCGTTCCATAAGAAGCATAGTGCTTAATTACATCCCAATCATTCGCACGTGAACAAATTATAATACCGTCTAGTTGTTTTGTTTTCAACATATGTAAACTTTCTCTTTCTTCTCGCTTGTTATAATTTGTTTGACAAAGAAGAACTCGGTAATTATAAGCTAATGCCCCTTCCATAACTCCTCCAACAATCCTATCGAAATGCGGATGGTCAATATAAGGCAAAATCACACCAACAATATTCGTTTTTCCTTTTGATAAATGAACCGCATTTGCATTTTGTGAGTAATTCAATTTCTCCACTACTTCTAGAACTGCTTGCCGTTTTTTCTCACTTACGTACGGATGGTCATTCAACACTCGTGAAACAGTCGTAACGGAAACACCAGCTAGCTTTGCAATATCTTTAATATTAGCCATATGTTCACCTCTCCCTTTAACTTAATGAATTCCATGAGTCTGTGTCAAATATACCTAACATTACAGCTCCGTATCGTTTTCTTACAAAAGTGTAATCCTTCTGTAAGCTAATTCGATAGTGACTTCTCTCTACATTTCGTACAATTAAGTCAGAAAGTAACAAGCAATCATTCGAAAAGGAGCGGATACGCATGATGAACAAAATGAAAAAAAACAAATTCATAAATACAATGAGCATGGTGTTATCTGCTCTTATCGATGCGAAATCAGTTGCTACTTCATTAAACAAGTAAGGAGAGATAATAATGAACAACATTACTTTTAACAAATTAGATTTTATTGGACTTGCTAGCGGCTCAGCTCTTCTTACAGCTTTCATTTATGCTGCTACGCTTCTATAATTTTGTGTCCCCTTTCCCCTTTATATAGATAGTAATAAAGAAGACGACCGTCTATGCCCGGTCGTCTTTTCCTATTTGCTATTTTTTTAATGTTTCTGTTAGTTCTTCAAATGTTTCGTTCAATTGATCCGTCATCATTTTCATCGCTGTTTTTCTATCTAATGTTTCTCCTAATCCTACTTGAATCGGATCACCGAAAATCAATTGTGCTCTTTTTCCTTTTATTAATTCTTTTACACTTGATGGCCCAACATAAGCTGCCGGTACTAAAGGAACATTAGAGCGCATTGCAATTGTAACAGCTCCTGCTTTTAAAGAAACATCTTCTGTCGATCTCGTTCCACTTGGAAAAATCCCTACTACTTTACCTTGTTTTAATAAACGGGATGGAATTTTTAGCGTACTTGGCCCTGGATTCGCACGGTCTACCGGAAAAGCATTCACATTCTTAAAAAACCAATTTGTAAACTTACCTTCAAACAATTCTTTTTTCGCCATATAATGAATTTCTGTTGGATACATCCCCGCCGCCAACATTAATACATCCATAAAGCTTGTGTGTGTGCACGCAACAACATATGGTCCACCTTCAGGTAATTTTTCTCTTCCTTGAACCTCTACTTTCCCAAGCGTTTTAAATATATATTTCAACAAAAATGTAATTAGTTTATACATTCGTTTCGTCCCTTTCTAAAAATCCAAAGTTTAATCCTATCTTTAAAACAATTATAACACTAACCTTTAGTAGTTGGTAATAAAATTAAGTATTAATTTTCAAAATTTAATTCTTACAAAAGTGTAATCTTTCTGTAAGCTAATTCGATAGTGACTTCTCTCTACATTTCGTACAATTAAGTCAGAAAGTAACAAACAACCATTCGAAAAGGAGCGGATATACATGATGAACAAAATGAAAAAAAACAAATTCATAAATACAATGAGCATGGTGTTATCTGCTCTTATCGATGCGAAATCAGTTGCTACTTCATTAAACAAGTAAGGAGAGGTAACAATGAATAATATTACTTTTAACAAATTAGATTTTATTGGACTTGCTAGCGGCGCAACTCTTCTTACAGCTTTCATTTATGCTGCTACGCTCATTTAACTTTGTGTCCCCTTTCCCCTTTATATAGATAGTAATAAAGAAGACGACCGTCTATGCCCGGTCGTCTTTCTTATGATGCTTTTCTTTCATGTAATTCTTTCAAAAGCTGTATCATTTCTGCTTGTTGTTTTATCTTCTTACGACCATTTCTATTAATCGCTGCCAGCTCACAGGCAATTCCAATCGCAAAGAAAAACAATAGACTCTCTAACATATAAAAAATCCTCCAACTGTATTATCTATTAGACAGCCCGGTGCAACGGCTCCTCTTGTAAAATGTTCTTATTCTTGCTTTCTTCTTTACGCTGACATACGTTATTTCGAATAAGAGCTGTAATAACAAGTAATGTTCCTACTATATCAAAAGTTGTTATTTTATACCCTTGCATCATCATAATGATCAATGTAGTAATGGGCACAAAGTTAATAAATAAAATCCCATTAATAGATGATAAAATTTTCACACCGTAGTTCCAAGCAAGTAGCGCTACAATACCTGGTAATGTCATCATAAATAATAAATCGTACTTGACGATAGAAATCGTTTCCGTGCTCGGTACTGGCACATACCCTAACAGTGTAATGATCATCGTTATAACACCTGTTACAGCGGTACCAAATACACATGTCAATGTAGAATAGCGAAGTGTCGACCAGCCACTAAATGATTGGCCACCCATCGTGTAGATTACCCAGCCCACAACACCAATAAAAATAAATACTAACGAAAATAGATTATCTTTCAATGTAAGGAAGAAACTCATATCACCTTTTGTAATAACGAAAACAGCTCCAATAAAAGCAATTACCATGCTTGTCATCATGTACTTCTTCGGCTTTATCTGCTTATATCCCCATAGAATACCAATTGAAATCATCGGCATAAGCGCCTCCATAATAGACGCTACCATAACGCCAGGTTTCCCCATCAACATTTGTCCTAAAAAAACGAGTACATTATATACAGTAAACGCCATTGTTCCAAAGAAAACGAGTAACTTTCCTTTTCCTTCTAAACGAAATGCCTTCTTTCCTTCTTTCATTAACAATAATGCAATTAATACAATTGCTACCGCTCCATAACGAATGAACGAAAAATAAAATGGATCTATATATTCTAGCGCATGATCTGCAACTGGAAACATTGCTCCCCATGACATGCTTGCAATTAAACATGCCAGTGCACCTATTATCATTTGACCTTTTCTCACCGTAATCCCCCGCTTCTATGTAATTCTCGATGCATTGCACAATGAGAATTGTAAAAGAAAAAATATATCACGTAAAATGATTCAAAATGATGTTATCTATCACTTATAATGATATTTGACAACAAGGGGGAATGCTCTGTGGAACTACGAGATTTACAAATTTTCCAAAGCGTTGCCGATCATGGAAGTGTTAGCAATGCCGCAAAGGAATTAAATTATGTGCAGTCTAACGTGACAGCTCGTATTAAACAATTAGAAAACGAATTGAAAACACCGCTCTTTTACCGGCATAAACGAGGTATGACATTAACTGCAGAAGGGAGAAAAATGCTTACTTACGTTCATAAAATTTTGCAAGATGTCGATGAACTAAAACAAGTCTTTTTAGATAGCAGTGTACCATCTGGTATTTTAAAAATCGGTACAGTCGAAACAGTAAGCACATTACCTACCATCCTATCTTCTTACTACAAGAAGTACCCAAACGTCGATTTATCGCTGCAAGCTGGTTTAACAGAGAAACTTATGAGAAAAGTAATTGATCATCAATTAGATGGTGCTTTCATATCAGGACCCATTAAACACCCACTATTAGAACAATACGATGTTTGTACAGAACAACTTGTCCTTGTCACAAAAAATAAAGCTTTTCATATAGAGGAATTTATTACAACGCCACTTCTTGTCTTTAATCAAGGATGCGGATATCGCTCCAAACTAGAACGCTGGCTCAAAGATGAAGGCTTGCTTCCAAAAAGAATTATGGAATTCAACATACTAGAAACGATTTTAAATAGCGTTGCACTCGGTCTTGGAATTACACTCGTACCACAATCCGCTGTTAGGCATCTTTCTACTACAGGAAAAGTTCACTGCCATCCGATTCCTGAAAAATATGGGAGCATTTCAACTGTCTTTATACGTCGTAAAGATACCTATCTGACCAACTCAATGCGGAGCTTTTTAAAGACAATTGAAGAGCACCATCATATCAATATGCTTTAAGAGACATTCTTACACGAATGTCTCTTTTTCTTACAAAACTGTAATCCTCCCGTAAGCTAATTCGATAGTTACCTCCGCCCACATTTCATATAATTAAGACAGAAACAAGGGCAACAATAACCATTCGAAAAGGAGCGGATACGCATGATGAACAAAATAAAAACAAACAAATTCGTAAATACAATGGGCATGGTGCTATCTGCCCTAATCGATGCAAAAGCAGTTGCTACAACATTAAACAAATAAGGAGAGATAACGATGAATAACATTACTTTTAACAAATTAGACTTTATTGGACTTGCTAGCGGTGCGGCTCTTCTTACAGGTTTTATTTATGCACTTGCACAAGGTCTTGTCTTATAAAATTGTTTCCCCTATCCCCTTTATATAGAGAAAAAGCTGCTCGTCTATAAGACAAGTAGCTTTTTCAATTTGTTTCATATATAATTTGACCTGTTTTACTTATATCGTATCCACCAATTGCTCGTAGTTCATTTTGAAATTCTGTCGATTGCAGTATTTCTTTTACTGCTTCAATGAGTTGTTCGTTTTCTTTATTTTTTAAAATGACCAAATCATATTGCTCTTTCATAAGTGGAATAAAATCTACATTCACAATTTGTGCTACTTTTTCTGCTCCTACGCCAACATCAACTTTCTCGTTAGCAATCTGAGAGGCAACACCAAGATGATTAGATTCTTCCAAATCATAGCCTCGAATATCTTCTTTAGCTATATTTTGAATTCTCACC
This sequence comes from Bacillus sp. TL12, assembly GCF_022625245.1. Classification (NCBI taxonomy): domain Bacteria; kingdom Bacillati; phylum Bacillota; class Bacilli; order Caryophanales; family Bacillaceae; genus Bacillus; species Bacillus sp. TL12. The sequence continues at coordinate 57,468 of NZ_JAJJBY010000017.1, forward strand.
TGCTCATCGACTAATACACGAATTCCTGATCCTTTTTCACGATTGATAAATTGAATCGATGGCTTAGCTAAATCAGTCCATGTTTGTATCCCTTTAGGATTTCCTTTTTGTACATAAAACCCAACATTTCTAGTTAATAAGTTCATTACAATACATGGTTGTCCAACTAAAATTCGTTTTACATATGGAATGTTATATTCTCTTGTATCGCCATCAAACAAATGTAAACTAACGATACTTCCTTCTCCTTGAGACATTTTAATTAAACTCATTAAACTCCCCTGATAAGCGCGGAGCATACTAGAACCTGGTAAAAGCCTTTCAAGATGCTTCGCTAGCATATCTAATGTTAGCTCTTGTCCACTAATTACACAGGAAGATTCCCTATGCTTCGCCTCTAGTTTCATAGAAGTAGTCTGCACTTTCCCCGTTTTCATTTGCTTAATATATTGTTCTAAATCAACTGCATCAATGCGCATTTGTCTACCAACTCTATAAGAAGGTAGTTCACCCTTTTTAATTAAATCGTACACTGTTAACTTTGAGACTTTTAGTCGATTTGCTACCTCTTCCGTTGTGTAGGAATGATGATCCATAGACGATTCCTCACTTTCTCATTTCATTGTAACAAAGAAAGAAAGTTTCTCCTATTTTTTCAAAAAGTGATTTATTTCACATTATATTTAATTATAACTATTTATAATTAAATATAATTAGTTATAATTAAATAGGGTAAAAGAAAGGGGATTATACACATGAACAAATTCACATTACGGTACATTGGAGTACTGATGCTCTCTTTCCTTCTCATTTTCAGTGTGGCATGTAGTAATGAAACAAAGAAGGAAACACTTAAAGCAAAAGACCAAAAGGAAGTTGAACTTACAATATCTGCAGCTGCCAGTTTACAAGACGCTTTCAAAGAAATCGAAAAAAAATATAAACAAAAGGAACCAAACATAAAGCTTTCCTTTAATTTTGGCGGATCTGGTGCACTTCAGCAGCAAATTGAACAAGGTGCTCCTGCTGACCTATTCTTCTCTGCAGCAGAAGATAAATTTCAAACGCTTGTCAAAAAAGGATTTATTAATGAAAAAGAGGGGAAAAATCTTCTTGGAAATGAACTCGTTTTAGTCGTTCCAAAAGAAAGCTCCATTAAAACATTTCAAGAATTGAAGGAAGAAAAAGTGAAGAAACTAGCAATTGGTACACCTGAATCTGTCCCAGCTGGAAAATATGCAAAAGCTTCTCTTACACATGAAAACCTATGGAACGACCTTCAAAACAAAATCGTATTAACAAAAGACGTCCGCCAAGTGTTAACATATGTAGAAACAGGTAATGTAGACGCTGGCATTGTATACAAAACAGATGCTCTTATTTCAGACAAAGTAAAAATTGCAAGTACAGCACCTGCTAATTCTCATGAACCGATTCATTATCCCGTAGGCGTTATAAAAGAATCAAAGCATAAGAAAGAGGCGACTTCATTTTATGAATATTTACAGTCAAAAGATGCACAATCTATCTTTAAAAAATATGGATTTACAATCCTATCGTAACTACTATGACATTTGATACACTTTGGTCGCCTGTTTTTCTTTCCTTACGAGTAGCTGCACTCGCCACCGTTATTGTTATGATTTTTGGCACAGTTATTGGACGAGTATTAGCTCGCTCCTCATGGCGTTATAAAGTGTTATTAGAAACTATTTTTCTGTTACCGATGGTACTTCCACCAACTGTTATTGGGTTCTTTCTCATTATTATTTTTGGGAATAACAGCCCTGTTGGAAAGTGGATTGAATCATTATTTCAACACTCTATTATGTTTACATCATGGGCAGCTGTCATCGCTTCAACAGTCGTTTCATTCCCACTGATGTATCAATCGGCAAAGACAGGTTTTTCTATTGCAAATAAGCAAATTGAAGATGGTGCCCGCGACCTTGGAGCAAGTGAATATCAAGTTTTTTTACACGTCACACTACCACTTGCATTTCCTGCATTACTTAGCGGAATGATTTTAAGCTTTGTACGCGCACTTGGTGAGTTTGGAGCAACACTTATGTTTGCTGGTAACATTCCAGGAAAGACACAAACAATTCCTACAGCCATTTACATGGCAATTGACGCAAGTAATATGCAGCTTGCTTGGACACTCGTTATCATAACTGTTGGTATGTCACTCATTTTCTTACTATGCATCCAACTCATTAACAAAAAAATTACTACTTCTTAAGGCAGCTTTCGACAAAGGCTGCCTTTTTATTTCCCGAAAAATAAATTGTTTTGTAGAATGAAATACTTCATCTCGCTATTTGAGTATAGTAATCCTTCATTGATTAGAGTTTCGCTTTATCCCAACCTTACAAAACTGTAATCCTACTGTAAGCTAATTCGATAGTTACCACTTCCCGTATTACATATAATTAAGTCATAAAGTAAAGCCGATGGGAATTAGGTTATCCCCCCTCTTCCCATTTGTTAAAAAGAGCTAAGTAACTTTATTTCCCCAACCCCCTTTATAAAAAAGACCTCAAAAATTGAGGTCTTTTTTATTATAATGAAATAACAGAATTTTAATATTTATAAAAATATACATTCTATTTGAATTTACTTTCTAAATCGGGTACTTTCCTGTTATTATATGGAGGTGTTTGAAAAAATGAAGAAATGAAAACGCATTTATATCATAAATTCTTCATCCTGTTTTAATGATCGGTAATCTTCTACTTTCTCAGTGGGGAATTACCGATCGTTAGAACGCAATTAAATTATATTAATATAGAAAAATGAAGGGAGTCTTGTAATGGACATTTTATTAGCGCTTCTTCCTGCAATTGCATGGGGAAATATCTTATTAGTAAGCGTAAAAATGGGCGGTGGTGCATATAGCCAAACGGTAGGTATGACAATCGGTGCTCTATTCTTCGCAACAATTATGTATGTATTTACTCAACCTGCTTTAACAATGACAATCTTAATTGTTGGATTTATTTCAGGTTTATTCTGGGCTTTAGGACAAGTAAACCAATTAAAAACAGTTGAAAAACTAGGTGTTTCAACAACTGTAACGATTTCTACTGGTATGCAACTTGTTGCAACTTCTATCTTTGGTGTTATCGCTTTCCGTGAGTGGACTACTACTACTACAATCATTCTGGGAACGATTGCAATCCTTTTAATTGTAGTCGGTGTTGTCTTCACTTCATTAGATGATAAAGAAAATGCACAGCCACCAGGACAATTGAAAAAAGGACTTTTAACTTTAATTGTTTCTACATTCGGCTACCTTGTATATGTAATTATTATTCGTTGGTACAATATCGATGGTTGGTCTGCTATTTTACCGCAAGCAGTCGGTATGTTTGTTGGAGCAGTTGTATTGACATCTAAACATAAACCATTTAACAAATATGCAATTCGTAATGCTTTATCTGGCCTACTTTGGGGAACAGGTAACTTATTCTTACTTCTTTCTTTACCAAGAGTTGGAGTAGCAACAAGTTTCCCACTATCTCAAACTGGTATCGTTATCTCTACATTTGGAGCAATTGTCTTCTTAGGCGAAAAGAAAACAAAGCGTCAAATGGTATTTATTGCACTTGGTAGTGTTCTAATTATCGGCGGTGCTGTTTTACTTGGTATGACAAAAGCATAATTACACAAACTATGAATAATCAATAATAGGAAACCCTCGAGGCACACTGTATGCTTCGGGGGTTTCCTATTATTAATTATGGAACTCTATTTATAAGACTTTTCTTTTTACAAAAATCTCTTAAAGATGTTATCGTTTTTTATACCATATTCTAATCAGAAAGGAATAAAGGATATGTCAAAGAAAAATAGAATTTTATTTATTGGTGCTGGTCGTATGGCGGAAGCAATCTTCGCCGGACTGCTCAAAACAAGTAATGAACATATCGAAGAGATTATTGTATCCAATCGAAGTAACATAGAAAAGCTTAAGCAATTAGAAAAAAAATATAACATCTCAACTACGAGTGATTGGAAACAATACATCCAAACTGTAGATACCATTGTTTTAGCAATGCCACCTGCTGCACATGAGCAATTATTAGCAGAATTATCACCTCTTCTAACTCATCAATTTGTTGTAACCGTTGCTGCCGGGATTGGTCCATCTTATTTAGAAAAAAGACTTCCTCAAGGTACACCAGTTGCCTGGATCATGCCAAATACAGCTGCAACAATTGGGAAGTCTATTTCTCTATATACAATGGGACATTTCGTAAATAAAGAACATCAAGAAACACTGCAACTACTTTTAAAAGGGATTGGTACAGCACAGCTATGCACAGAAGAAGAGGTACATCAGCTTACCGCTGTAACTGGAAGTGCCCCAGCATTCCTTTACCACTTTGCTGAAGGATTAATTGAAGCAACGAAAAGCTATGGAATCGATGAAGCAACCGCAAAACACCTTGTCATTCAAATGATTACTGGTTCTGCCGCTATGCTAGAACAAGAACAAGATCCAGCTATGCTTCGTGAACAAGTGACTACACCAGGTGGCTCAACTGCAGAAGGTTTAAAAGTTTTATTTGAATATAATTTTTCAAAGATGATTCACCAAGCAATTGAAGCAACAAATAAAAAAGCTAGGGGGAATTAATATGACAGTAACAAGCTTACAAGATTGCACAACATTACATAATGGTGTAAAAATGCCTTGGTTTGGTTTAGGCGTTTTTAAAGTTGAAGATGGTACACAGGTAATCGATTCTGTAAAAGTTGCTATTAAAAATGGATACCGCAGTATCGATACAGCTGCAGTATATAAAAATGAAGAAGGCGTTGGCCAAGCAATTCGCGAATGCGGAATTCCTCGTGAAGAATTATTTATCACATCAAAAGTATGGAACAATGATCAAGGCTATGAATCAACATTACAAGCCTTCGAAACAACATTACAAAAATTAGGTTTAGAATACTTAGATCTATACTTAGTACACTGGCCTGTAAAAGGAAAATACACAGAAACATGGAAAGCATTAGAGAAACTTTATAAAGAAGGCCGTGTTCGTGCTATCGGCGTTAGCAATTTCCAAATCCATCACTTACAAGATGTTCTAGAAATCGCTGAAATGAAACCGATGATTAATCAAGTTGAATATCACCCACGCTTAACGCAAGAAGAACTTCACTCTTTCTGTAAAGAGCATACTATTCAACTAGAAGCTTGGTCACCATTAATGCAAGGTCAATTACTCGACCATCCAGTATTGCAAGAAATTGCTACAAAATATAACAAATCAACAGCACAAATCATTTTACGCTGGGATCTGCAAAATGGTGTGGTTACCATTCCTAAATCAGTTAAAGAGCATCGCATTGTCGAAAATGCAAGCATCTTTGATTTTGAATTGAGCGCTGAAGATATGAAAGCAATTCAGTCATTAAATGAAAATCACCGTGTTGGCCCAGACCCTGATAATTTTGATTTTTAAGAGAAAAGTCACTGTGTAATTGCACAGTGACTCTTATTTTTATATTGCACTTACAAAAAACTGAAAATTCAAACTATATTCCATTTTATTGACAGTTCATTTGTCCGGATGTAAGATTTTGAATAATCAAAGAAACAAAAAATTAATACAAATCATTATGTTTACTCATTGTATCAAGAGAGGTGGAGGGACTGGCCCTTTGAAACCTCGGCAGCAGGTTCACTTTGAATACTGTGCCACTTCCTGCAAGCATTATGCTTGAAAGATAGAATGAGGGACTTCGTTTATATACATGGTGCATGCCTTGTAAACAAAACTCCCTCTTTCTCTATGTGAAAAGAGGGAGTTTTTCTTTCCCTCACAAATTGTTCATCAACTAATAACCAAACAATTTAGGGAGGAATTTGACATGAAAAAGAAATTTGTACCTGCTGTCGCATCTGTTTTAGGAGCAAGTCTTTTATTAACAGGTTGCGGTAGCTATAAAGACGAAGCAAGTGGAGCAAAAGCAAAGGATAAAGCCCCTGATAAACAAGTATTGAACTTGGCCACTGGTACAGAAATCCGTACAATGGATACTGCTCGCGCCACAGATACTGACTCTGGCCAAGTAATGAGAAACGTATTTGAAGGTTTATATAACCTAGGTGAAGGAAACAAGCCTATTCCTGGTGTAGCAAAGTCTCATGAGGTTAATCCTGATAAAACAAAATATACGTTCCATTTACGAGATTCAAAATGGTCAAACGGTACTCCTGTGACACCAAAAGATTTTGTCTTTGCTTGGCAACGTGCCGTTGATCCAGCGACTGCTTCTGAATACGCATTTCTATTCTTTGATATAAAAAATGCGAAAAAGATTAATAATAAAGAACTTCTGGCTGACCAGCTCGGTGTAAAAGCAATCGATGACCACACCTTTGAAGTTGAATTAGAGCGCCCTGTTCCCTACTTTATTAGTTTAACGGCATTTCCAACATTCTTACCAATTAATGAAGCATTCTTCAAATCACAAGGTGATAAATATGCTTTAGAAGATAACACGATTCTTTATAATGGTGCCTTTACATTAAGTGATTGGAAACATGAACAAAGCTTTAAGTTCAAGAAGAATACCAACTATTGGGATAAGGATAATGTGAAACTTGAAGAAATTAATTTTAATGTCGTCAAGGATCATTCAACAGCTGTTAATTTATATGAATCAAAACAAATTGATCGACTTACTTTAACATCTGATCTTGTTGATAAATATCGCAAAGATAGTAACTTTAAAGAACGACCAGATGTTGGGGTACAATTTGTACGTATGAACCAGAAAAATAAAACGTTACAAAATATAAATGTTCGTCAAGCAATCGATAAATCGATAGATAAGAAAGCATTTGTAAATGTGCTTTTAAATGATGGCTCTCTACCCTCCTATTCTCTAGTGCCAAAAAATTTCGCCAAAGGGCCAAATGGAAAAGACTTCCGCGAAGAGAATGGTAATTTAACAAAAGAAAACACAAAAGAAGCGCAACAGTTTTGGAAACAAGCAAAACAAGAATTAGGATCTGATAAAATTTCAATTGAATTATTAACAAGTGATGGCGATCTACCTAGAAAAACAGGTGAATATTTAAAAGAACAACTAGAGAAAAATTTAGAAGGATTAACAGTAAATGTTAAGCCTCAACCACGTAAACAACAAGTCACATTATTACTACAAGGAAATTATGAGATTGCTATTGACGGATGGAGCCCGGATTTTGCCGATCCAATTACATTCTTAGAGTTATTTACAACTGATAACTCATACAACTTAGATCACTATTCTAACAAAGAATTTGATGATCTAATCCAAAAAGTAAAAACTGACTTAGCAGGTGATGAAAAAGCTCGTTGGGAAGCTTTAAAACAAGCAGAAAAAATCTTATTTAAAGATGCCGTTATCTCTCCTCTTTATCAAAATGGAACAACATACTTAGAGCGTTCTTATGTCAAAGGCATAGTTGAAGTTGATTTTGCGGGGCCACTTAACTTCAAATGGGCAAAAGTTGAGAAGTAAACTACTCTTGTAACATTTCATTTTAACGAAAGCTTCAATTTCAAGAAAAAAGGGCATCCTTCAAGAGGATGCCCTTTTTTCGGCTTCTTTTTCCACATATCTCTTTCCTTTTGATACACATGATACCCCCCAACAATCAAAGCTACAATTTGTTTGATGACAATTATAAATAATAGAGAAATAATATTCTTATTTAAATTCCCACCATCAAATACTATCGTAAAATAACCATTCGCCACATACGTCACGGGAAATAATTTATCTCAAATACATACATAATTACATAAAAATGGGAAAAACTTATATAGAAGGAAAGATACAATAAGGAGGAATATATAATGAGAATTCTACTTTCAATTCTTTTAACTCTTATGCTTGTACCCGTAATGACAGCGTGTAACGCAAATACTCAGGACAACGCAGCATCTGAGAACAAGAAAACAACTGAAGAAACAAAGCAGGAAGCAACGCAAGATTTAAAGCTTAATTTTAATGAATTCAGTTTAGATACTGACTATCAAGATACGAAAAAAGATTATGACGCAGACTACAAAAATAAAGCAAACGAAAAACAAATGGAAGCTAAAATTGAAGATCATAAAACAGATGCAAAATTAACAGGTGATGAAGCTGCAACAAAACTAGGCCCTCTTCTTCAAAAATTAAAATTCGATAAAGATACTCCAGATCAAGAAGTAATCGATCAAGTTGTCGATGTATTCCAACTTGATAAAGACTATCAGAAGTTCGAATTAGAAGTTGTTTTCTCAGATGGAACGAAGAAAGAGTATAAGAAGGAAATAAAATAAAGAAGTAGGCGATTTGCCTACTTCTTTATTTTTTACTTTTTAACAATATATTGTAAACTACGTTTAGAATCAATAGAATATTCTAGACCACATACAGATTACTTTTGCAAACAAGAATATAATTGGAATTTGTAGAAAGGAGATTTACCATGAATCCTTTACTTATGGCCGTTATAGGATTACCGTTAACAATTGTTATCTTAGTAATAATTGGCTTCTATAAATTGTTTATTAAGAAGAAAAATATAACCTCTTTCTATACCCCATTCGATAATATTACCGGTCAAACAATTTCAGAATTTCACGAGGAGCAGAATGTTTTAGTAGCTGAAGATGAAGACGGGGATGGGAAAAAGAAAAAATAAAAGAAGAAACATAGTGAAATCCCGAGAATCTTTTGTTGTAAAATGGTCAATGAAATTTTATCAGCGGTTTTTCAAATATATCGACCGTTTCTCACAATATATAAATATACCGGAGATTCGACAAGGGATATCGACCAATCGATAAAAAACGCCAAAAAACAAGAGTCTTCCAGTTCTGGTTTCCCAACATTCTAAAAATAACCTTGCGCATCGCAAGGTTATTTTTGAAATTCTTTCAGAAAACGTTTATAGTATGTTGAAGCTGTCGAGAAATGAACCTCTATATCACGAATTAATGATGAATCTTCTTCTTTTGCTAATTTCTCTAATTTTTTTATTGCTTGTTCTGTTTCATCTAAGAAGCCAATATATAGCTTATGTTCTTCTTCTTTTGATTCCGGAACACGAATTTCTTTACGAACATGATCAATATCTTCTAGCATACTTGCTGTTACTTTTTGTACATCTTCTTTAAACTTCGGATGAACTAAAGCTTTCCCACCTTTTTCTTTTGCTTCTTCCCATAACTTCAGGGATTCATTTAGTTCTTTGTTCATTTTTTCATCGTACTTCTTATGCACATCACGATATGCTTTCATCTCTTCTGACTGAGCAGTTGACTGCTCTACTTTTTCTTTTGATTCTTTTACATCCTTGTTTCCATTACATCCTGCTAGAAGAAGCATACTTCCAAGCAAGGCAATACCCCATACTTTCTTCATTTGTTACTCTCCTTTTATCTACGTTTACTACTTGTCTCCTCTTGCTATTATAACGAGAACCATTCAAACTTTGCACTTATGATCCTATTTTTATACACACACCACCATTTTTGTCACAGTATCGTCACTTTATACGACCGGGATCTCCATAACTCCTTCCTTACATCTTATATAAATGTAAGCACACATAAAAAGCTGATCCAAAACAAATTTTGAATCAGCTCTTTTTCAGCATTCTTTATGCATTTATATTTTGCTTTTCTTGAAGTACTAGCTGCTTTTCACTACGATTTGCCATAAAGATATAACATAAAACTGCGCCCACTTCACAAAGAGCAATTACAATACCCATAGGAAGTGCAGTATTACTACCTCCAATCCCCACTAAAGGTGCAACAAGTGCTCCAGAAATAAACTGTAACAATCCAAGTAAAGCAGAAGCTGTACCAGCAGCTTGTTTTTGGTTTCTCATCGCGAGTGAAAAACCTGTTGTCGATACCACCCCAACACTTGACACAACAAGAAATAATGAGCATAAAACACCAATTAGTCCGATTTCTAATACAATCGTAAGAAGTAAGGAAATACCACCAAATGCAGCAATACCAATACCTGCTACAAACAATGTTTTCTCACTCAACTTCCCTGCTAAACGCCCGGTAATTTGGCTGGCAATAATAATACCAATACCATTAATGGCAAAGAATAAACTAAATGCTTGTGGTGTTGCTCCGTATATATTTTGCAACACAAACGGTGATCCCGAAATATAAGCAAACATCGCCGCTGACACTAAACCTTGGGACAAAGCATATCCCATAAATAAACGGTCTTTTAATAACTTTCCATATGTTGATAATGTTCCTGTTAAACCGCCTGTCTCCCTCTCTTCAAGAGGTAATGTCTCCCTTAATACAAAAGTAGCGGATATTAACATAAATACACTTATCGCTCCAAGAACGATAAAGACTCCACGCCATGATGTAAACTGCAATAACTGTCCTCCAATAATTGGAGCCAAAATCGGTGCTGCTCCATTTACTAGCATAAGTAGTGAGAAAAACTTCGTCATCTCAGAGCCTGAGTACATATCACGTACCATCGCACGAGATATAACAATCCCAGCTGAACCTGAAGCTCCTTGTAAGAAACGTAATAACACTAAACTCCAAATAGATGGTGCAACAGCACAAAGTAAAGAAGATGCAACATAAATAATAAGAGCAATAATAAGCGGTTTGCGCCGTCCATAAATATCACTAATTGACCCAACAAATAATTGTCCAACCGAAAGCCCTAGTAAACAAGCTGTTAAAGTAAGCTGAGCGAGAGAAGCATTCGTTTGTAAATCATCCGTTAGCTTTGGTAAAGACGGTAAATACATATCAATGGACAATGGTCCAATTGCTGTAAGTGTCCCTAATACAAGAATCATCCATAACCTGTTTGCTTTTACAGGTTTATATACATCGTGATTAACTTCATTCACTTCCATCATTCACCCTTTCTAATATAAACTTCAAATCGTAACAATTATAGTTACAACATTAAATATACGTCAAGTATATCGTACTTTCCTATGCAACGAAAAGAGAAAAGCGATAGAATCTCTATCGCTTTACTTTTTCAAGTTGCCATTTGTAAATTTAGATACAGAAGACATCGTTTCTCCTGTGTCTAAATATGTGATTTGAATTGGATCTCCAACTTCTGTAAACATAGCATATGGGAAATCTTTTGCAGAAATCATAAATACTTTTTGCTCATTTTCTAGTAGTACAAAGACAATTGTATTTTCTCCAGATTTCTCTTTATAAACACGTTGTACAACACCTTCTTTTTGTGCTTCTTTTCCACTAGAAGTTGGACGGAATGAATCACCACTTCCTGTTAGCACACTTTTATATTTTTCAAGCGCTTCTTTTTGCGTTGAACCTGTCGCAGATACTTTTGCGTTTGAAGCATAGATCACGGTATGAGCACGTACTAACCCTCCGTCATCAATAACAGGTACAATCCAAGACGGTTTACCATATACATTATAAATTACAGGCATTGTTCCATGCCATTTCTCCCTCTTGAAGGAATTATCCACCACTTCTGTAGCAGCTGAACCATCCATAATTCCTTTTATTTCTTTTCCATTATAGTAATAAAGCTTTCCTGTACGTGCATCCACTAAGGAGTAACCTAAAGCGGAATCGACACCCTCTTTTGGAGAAGTGAAATCTGTAAAGTAATACAGTTTTCTATCCTTCCCGAATATTGGTGTAACCCCTTCCTTCGTTCCCCATTCAGTTGGAATCTTTACATCACTTTGAGAAAACTTCGTGTTCCAAAAACCATGTATGAACTTACCGAAATACGTATTTAGCATTGCTGCTGTTTCATGATTTAAGACACCATCAATAAACTTAGGTGCTTGCCCTTTATCATATCTTTTTACATCACCTGTTTGCGCGTCTACAACTACAACACCTTGTACTTCAAATCCAGATCGACCTGAAATAAATTCACCATATGTCATTGTATAGTATGGTTTGCCTTTATCATCTACTTCAAACTTCGGTTTTCCTTTAAAGATAAGGCTTGCTTCTGCTTTTCGAACAACACGTTCCAATTTATTACCGAAAAACATACTTGGTACGTATTTCATTTTATAACCAAGATGTAATTTTGCCTCCGCATCAGGGTTTGTACCTGACATCGTCACATAACCTGGAATTGCTTCTGCCTTACGCGCCTTAAAGAATCCAGAAACCTCGATTGGAGCTACATATAACGCTTCTCCATTCACCATTTGTGGTGTAAGTTCCCCTAATTCAAAATACGCGACTTTTGGAATATCCCCAAATACCTTTTTCATCTTATTTTCTGCGGTTTTCGGAGGAACAGTAAACGGTTGGTCATTTTCAGTAAATGGCTCTGAAATATCTTTTTCTACTTTTACAACTGAATCATATTTATTTTGCGAGATTACTATATCATGCAAGTAACCAAAATAGCCGTAAGATACAAGTAAAGCAAACATTACTGCCGCTTTCAACTTAACTTCTAATCTCCCTTTTCTCTCCTGAGAAACCAGGACTACTCCAATTAATACTGCAATTACAACAGAATAATGCGTAAGAATCGAATCCACGCGGTCATCAATTAACCAAAGATATTCATAGATTGCAATACCAATCCAAAGTAGAATCGGAATAACTAAAGTCGTTGCCGCCTTTTTCTTTACAACTTTCTCAGATCCTTCTTTATCCACTGTACGAAGTGGCTTACCGCTCCTTGTCCATGGAATCAAAAACAATGTGAGAATGGCTAAAACTATAAATTTAATCAAAGGCAATGTCTCCTTTTATTGTGTCTTTCCTTTTAGTATACCAAATAAGGGGTAATGAGGTAAAAATGGGAATATAAAATATCTTTATGATAAAATTGGAAATAAATTCATAAAGGGAGACAGCATACATATGGAAACAAATACAGCTTTTAAAAATGGTTTAATGAAAAAACCATCTTTATTCAGCATGATTACATCACCCGCACTACAATTCCAAAGAATGCGTACTCACAAGCCAATTATAGTACCGTTATTCATAATCCTACTTTTAACAATTATTACAAGTGCTCTTTTCTCATATGTCACACTAAATAATCCCGCAATAAAACAAATGAATAGTAATTCTGCTTTTCAAATCCCTACTCATATTACTTTCTTAACCACTTTCGGCTTTACTGCAGTTAGCGGCATTATATCCGTGTTTTTCGCCCCTATCTTCTATAAAAACATCATGATCTTTTTTGGAGTCGACACGACTTATAAAGAATTACTTTGCGTTACGCTCTATTCCGTATTCATTATGAAACTTGGGATGTTATTGAATGGAACCATCGCTATTTTACTAGGAAATTATCAAATTTCCTATACGAGTTTAGCACCCTTATTAACCGATAACCTCATCTTACATGCTATGGCGCAAAGGATAGATGTATTCGCCATTTGGTACTATATCGTTTTAGGTATTGGGTTATATATTTTAACGGAATTACATAAGAAGAAAGTTATGGTACTTGTGATTGTGTTATTTATCATTACAACTGCTTTAATGAGTATAGGTGGGATTATGCAGGGGATTACACAGATGCATTAACCTAAAATATTAAAAATAAAGATCGTAAAATCCACTCTTTTTAAGGACAGGTTTTACGATCTTCTTTTTCATCCACATGTTTTATAATTTTTCTCGTGCCCAACCTACAATTCTTTTTATATCTTCAGGTTTCGTCCTGCAACATCCACCAATTAATTGCGCTCCACATTCATACCAAATTTGAGCACTAGTCCCATAGTCCTCTTGAACTGGTGCTCCATGCCAGGTCTTAGTTTTCGGATCATACTCTTCACCTAAATTGGGATACACAACAATTGGTTTGTTAGTTTGGTGACGTATTTCTTTTATAAGAGAAGGAATATATCGAGGTTGTGTGCAGTTTATTCCCACTGCTGCTACTTGTTCACTCTTATCCAACCATTTTGCACAATCTGTAATTAATTCTCCACTACAAATATGCAGTTCATCCTTTGCACTGAAACTAATCCACGCATAAGTTCCCGAAAACCCTTCTAATAATCTAGCAATTGCCTTAGCTTCTATTAAACACGGTATCGTTTCACAAGCAAGGACATCTGCCCCGGCATGAATAAGGATTTCCATACGCTCTCTATGAAAATCCATTAATTCATCTTCCGTTACATTATAATCCCCTCGATACTCCGAGCCGTCAGCTAGAAAGGCACCATATGGCCCAATTGATGCTGCAACCAAAGGTTTTGGGCGGTTAAAATGATTGCTACTGTCTGACCAAAATTCATCTCTAGCTTCTGTAGCTATCTGAACAGATTTTTTGATAAGCTGGAATGCTTCTGCCTCACTCAATCCCCTTTTGATAAAACCCTCGGCAGTCGTTTGATAACTGGCAGTAATCGCACAATCCGCACCTGCTCTAAAGTAATCCATATGTATTTGTTTTATACTCTCTGGATTTTCTATAAGAACTTTCGCGGACCAAAGATTATCATTCAAATCATAGCCATGACGCTCAAGCTCCGTAGCCATTGCACCATCTAGTATCATCAATGGAAATTCTCTTAAAATATTTTCTATCGGATTTACGTTACGATAATTATTCATAGGAATCACACGCCTTTTCATAATGATTTTAAAATCCAAAGAGCTTTAACCAAAAAGAGTCCATTATCTTGCATCATTCAATTTTTTTATTGCCCGCGGGCGATTTCTATTACTTTTTAAGTAATATGTAAAATAACATAAAGCTAAAAATAGAATACCACAATAAAGAGCTATCCTTTGATTAGGATCAAAAGCTATACCAATGCAAGATGCAAAACATAATAGAAAAGCCGCAATAGGAACGATTGGATAAAGAGGGGTTCTATATTTCAAATCCTCTACATAATTACCTTGTTCTAAGAAACGTCTCCGAAACATAAACTGTGAAGCTGCAATTCCCATCCAAACAACGACCACCGCAAAACCCGAAATAGATACAAGAACGATATACACAGTATCAGGTGCAACTATACTAGAAAGAAGAGATAAACATCCACCGATCATGCTAAAAATTAAAGCATGAAGAGGAATTCCTTTTGATGTTAATTTTGCAAAAGAAGGATTGATCATCTTCTCTTTTGAAAGGGACCATAGCATACGAGATGAGGCATACAACCCTGAGTTCGCAGCTGAAAGTAATGCCGTCAAAATAACAAAATTCATAATATCTGCGGCATACGGTACACCAATCCTATCAAAGACTACAACGAACGGACTTTCAATTACTCCAGCTTCTCTCCAAGGAATTAACCCTGAAAGAACAAAGATTGTACCAATAAAAAAGATAAAGAGTCTCCAAACAGTATTTTTGATTGCCCGCGGTACATTTTTCTCTGGGTCTATACTCTCTCCAGCCGCAATACCAATCAATTCTGTTCCTGAAAAAGTAAAACTTACTGAAAGCATAGTCATGAAAATTGGAAAAAAACCATTTGGAAAAGGCCCATCTTCCCCAATAAAGTTTGATAGCATAGGTGCTGAAGATACATCTTTCATAGAAAGAATACCAAACATAGCTCCCACACCTAAAATAATAAATAATAATATGGTGGCTACTTTAATACTGGAAAACCAAAACTCTGATTCTGCAAAGAATTTTGCTGAAAAAGCATTGGAAAGGAAAATGGTCGCAGCAAATATTGCACTCCACATCCAAACCGAAGTATCGGGAAACCACCTTTGCATAAGTAGACCTGAAGCCGTAAATTCCGAACCTAATGCAACAGTCCAAGTAAGCCAATACATCCAAGCAATCGTAAAGCCAGTCCCAGGTCCTATATATTTCGTTGCGTATGTATGAAAAGCTCCAGTAACTGGCATTGAAACCGCTAACTCTCCAAGGCATAACATCACCAAATACATAATCAAACCACCAATTAAATATGCAATCATTGTTCCGATTGGACCTGCTTGATTAATCGTGTATCCCGAACTTAGAAAGAGCCCTGTCCCAACTACTCCCCCTAATGAAAGCATAAATAAATGTCTACTCTTCATCGTTCTTTGCAGCTTTGTTTGACTATCTTCATTTGTATATTCCATAATAATCCAACCTCTTCTAATTATTTTTCCGTGCAATATAGCATTAAAAATGCTTGGAAACAGTTATATCCATTCAAAAAACTATTAAATTTTATACTCCCCCTCCTTTACAACATAAAAAAGCCTCTTTCATCTGAAAGAGGCTTCGTCCATAAAAATTATATGATGGCTTATCTCTCAGAATGAATCCATTCTGCAGGAAGTGGCACCGTTCCGAATTTCGGAGGTTGCCGGACGTCATAGGGCCTGTCCCTCAGTCTCTCTTGATAAGTGAATTTATTTATTGAATTTTTAAATTAATAAAAATTATATTCCTGAATGATTTTTATGTCAACATGCAAGTTCTAAATCTATCACATCATATATCCACTAAAGTGAAATAAACTCTATAAAAGAACAATAGAAAAGAGCATTTTTTTAAAATAGAGAAAATATCATGGGATTAAAATGATTAAAGGAGGCTCGCTATGAAAGCAATTGTATGCACAAAATACGGACCACCTGATGTTCTTCAACTCAAAGAGGTCGAAAAACCTATTCCCAAAGATAATGAAGTCCTAGTAAAAATTCACGCGACAACAGTAACATCTGGAGACTGTAGAATTCGAGGTTTCAATAGTCCTATTTTGTACTGGATTCCTATGCGAATCATCCTAGGTCTTAGAAAGCCGAGAAAACCTATATTGGGGGTAGAATTGGCAGGAGAAATTGAAACGATAGGTGAAAATGTAACACAATTCAAGAAAGGTGATCAAATTTTTGCATTAACGGGAATGAGTGTTGGGGCTTACGCTGAGTACACATGTATACCTGAAGATGGATTGTTAGCAATGAAACCGGAAAACATGAATTATGAGGAAGCCGCTGCTGTTCTTTTTGGTGGAACTTCAGCATTACATTTTCTTAGAAAAGCAACTATCCAAAGTGGGCAAAAAGTTCTTATCTATGGAGCTTCTGGAGCCGTAGGAACTTCCGCGGTACAGCTTGCCAAATACTTTGGGGCAGAAGTTACCGGGGTCTGTAGTACTACAAATTTAGAGTTAGTAAAATCTTTAGGGGCTGATAACGTAATTGATTACACGAAAGAAGATTTTACAGAAAGAGAAGAACGCTATGAGATTATCTTTGATGCAGTCGGGAAAAACACCAAATCTAATTGCAAGAAAGCACTCACTTCGAACGGGACATACGTGTCAGTCGAAGGAATGATAGCAAAAGTACGTACTGAAGATTTACTTTTCCTCAAAGAGCTTATCGAGGCAGAGAAAATAACATCCGTCATCGATAGACGTTATCCACTAGAACAACTTCCTGAAGCTCATAAATATGTAGAGAAAGGGCACAAAAAAGGAAATGTAGTAATAACTTTAGATAACCCTAACAAAACTTAAAAATGTTTCTGATTCTATGCACTTCATATACCAATAGCCTGTTCCTGTATCATAACCTCCTTTCATTCACCTTCAACTGTTTTTTCTTTTGAACATAACAAATCCTCCTTTAGATAATCATATCTAAAGGAGGACAACACCGTGACTTTATTTCAAAGCTACATTATTATGTAGGTTTCGAATAAAGTTTAATTATTTTTATTCAACTAAAGCTCCCCGATAGTTGATTTTTGAATATAGTTCACTATCTAAAGTGAAAATTGGAGGATTTAAAAGTATGTATTAAGTGGCATTGTATACTTCACCTGCTTACAACAACTTCTATTTTCCCTAGCCTTTAATGACTATAAGAGGAATGCAATTATATACTTAACATGCAATAGAGTCTCTTTAATAGGTTGTATGTATTTTCCCCTCACCTTCTATATGCTTCCGTAAATAATAATACCTATGAAGCTCCATAATGAAATGATACAAAATAAACGAAAGCATTGAGTATACACACATTAATACAATTGCTACCATCTGTTGTGTTGCAAAACCAAGACTGATATTAGCAATGAGTTGACCTAATCCTACAAAAGCCACTACCCTAAAACCGCTCTTTCCTTTCAGTGATTTTGATTCCTTTATTGGTGCCTGAAGTTTTTTAACATGACTTTTATAATAATGATACAAAGCAAAAATATACAAACCAACTGAAAAAATGAAATAGATTGGAGTTTGTAATTCTAACATTCCATATGCAAATTTTTGAGTTATCACCAATAATCCTACTGAAATACCAACCCCCGAATAGTGGACACTAAAAAAGTGGACCTATTCGGGGTTCAGTTCATCCTTAATAATCCGATTTTTTATTTCCACCAAAAAGTTGAACAGTCTGCCTTATCCAAAATATTAAACTCAATCATTTTCTCAAGTAATGAGAAATCAACCGGACTATCCCATTTGATACGTACCAACTGCTTGGTGTGATCATAGCCAGCCTGCACAATTTCATCAGAAAAATGATCAATCCCTACCTTTTCAGGTGCAACTGCCAAATGATGTTTGGCAATGCTAAAACCAATAATAAATGTGCCATGATCGGTAAACATAGGCTGATTCCACGCAATTTTTAGCATTAGATTTGGAAATTTCCATATCTGATCCACATTTTTATCCTATTGCAGCTTTTACACGAATCGTTTCCGTACACCTATAAAGGTAAAGGGAGCTTAATACCATAACGTTGCTATACAATTGTAAGTCAATGTAGTTGCTAGAGTATTATACAGTGGAAATTCACATGGAAATCATAGAGCAACAATCACAGGCTAAATAAGAAAAAAAGCTTCCTTATGAAGACTGTTTCATCCTTATGTATCCTGTGAGGATATCCATTATAAAACCCTAAAATCTTTCATACTTTCTCCAAGAATATAGTGTGAAAACCACATCAAATTCTGCTTCATAATAGCCACATTAATTCCTGGCTGGTCAGAACTATATGCCATCCCTTTAAATATAATTAACTCTGTATCAACTTCCATATCCCTTAATCCTTGATATAGCTCATATGCATTTGGAGTTGGAACTCTTGCATCCTTTTCGCCATGTTGGATTAAAGTGGGAGTACGGGCTGATCCAATATATGTCATTGGTGATGTTTTAGTATATATCTCTGGATCATTCCATGGATTATTTCCTAAATACATCCTAATAAAGTAAGGTATATCTGTATTTACATAATGGGTACTCCAATTAGTAATTCCACCTCCAACTGAAATAGCTTTGAATCTACTACTAAATGTAGAACAGAAAGCTGATATATATCCCCCGTTGCTCCATCCCATAACCCCTACTCTATCTTTATCTGCAATCCCTTTGTCAACTAGTTTATCCGCTCCAGATATAACAGCATCGTAGTTAGCAATTCCCAGTTTCTCGCCCCTCTTTAATCCACTTATCGATTTTAGATGTTCTTTTTCTTTTCGACACAAAAACACCCCTTTAGATAACCATATCCAAAGGGGCGAAGCTTCGCAACTTTTTTATAAACATCGCGACTTTATTTTAAATCCATACAAAGTGTGTAGAGATAATAAAATTGTTTAATTTTATTCTTAGAAATACAATAACCACTTGCTCATTAACTTGGCAGGTGGTTATTAAAGTTATTTAAAAATTAGTTTACTCCTTTCAGTGTGAGACATTTTAAGAACAATAAAGTTGTTTAAAAATCTAATTGCTGTTAATCGAATAGATTTAATTACAACTTTTCTTTAATAATCGATTTTAAAAGTTCAATGGCTGGCTCATCATTTGGATCATTTGGATCATTTGTACCAAGTTCACCTTTGAAGGCTTTTGAAAGGATAGATTGTTTTAAATTATTCACTGAAGAATCTAACTCTAAAATTTTTATAGTATTTCTTTCTCTATCTTTTAATTCTTTAAGCTGCTTATTAATTTCCTTAATTTCTTCAATAGTTGGCAATGGTATCATTATTGATGCTAATTTTTGAGAATTAATGTTCGCTTGACCAACTTGTTGAGTGACCATTGAAAGTAACATTTCTCTACCAATGTGAGAATTGATAAATTGAACAATATAAGGGGCTAAAACATCTTTTTCAACTAAACGTAAGCGTATTAAATAAGAAGCAAAAGAATACTTACCATCAAATTCTTCAGTTATTATTGCTGATTTACCTACAAGTTCATAACTGTTTGTACGATTAAATAATATATCATTAGTTTGTACATCAAACTTTAATACATCAGGATGGTCATTAGGTAAGTATTTATAATCTACTTTTGTAATTTCGCCCTCTTGTATATTCCCCATTCTAATAATTGGTGTTCCACTAACATCATCATTTGTCTTTGAGGAACTACCATAAGTCATATTTTCAATCAGATCATTTAGCTCTATCCATTTCCAACCTTCCGGTAATACATAGAGATTTTCTTTTATCTTAGGGTCTAATTGAGATTTAAACTTTTTAACTTTATTACTTTCAAGTTCAATATATGTTTTCTTTTTTGGGTTCTTTCTAAATTCTTTAGTCAAATTGCCACTAAAAGCATTATAAAGAATCGCTGCTTTACGAAGTTCAAATGTTTCTTTTGCTTCTTCAATTAATTGTTGAGCTTTTTCTATTTTTGAGAAAGTCTTACATAATAAATCAACTATCTCAATTTGCTTTGATTTATTTGGCAAAGGAATTGGCAACTTTTCAAAATCACTGCTTCTTACAGAGGGAGAATTATCTCCCTTAGTATGTTCGTTTAAATATTTTGTTGCTATCGGAGACATTAGGTAATAGTATAGATATTTTGGATCAACTTTATTTTTTGTATTACAAACATAAAATGCTGTAGAAGCAACTAATTTTGCATCTTCAAAATCAATTAGAGCAATATTTTTTAAATAAGGTCTTACCAGTGATATTAAAACATCATTTTTTCTCACTTTTCTTTGAGCACGACTTGGAGCATTGCTAATTTCTAATTCTTTAAACTCAGCTAATTTTTGATTCTTGTTATCTATGGCATCTACATCTATATAATGGAAAATACCGCCATTGATATCTTTTGGTTTTCTATTTTCCATAGTACATATAATATTATTAATATTTGTCCAGACCCAATTCTCAGGAATTTCATAAGGCTGTTCATCTTCTGGTACTAATGCTTCTTCCAATAGTTCACCTATCGTCTTTACTTTATCTTTCTTACTCGCCATCTTCTTTCACCTCAATTGCTTGTAACTTGTCTACTACTTCTTGCAGTAGGCTCATTGCTTGTGAAAGTTTTGAGATGGCTCCTTCAGCCAATTCGATTGGGTCTGGTAAGTTATCGTAGGCTAATAACGATTCATCTGCAATTAACCCGATATCCAAGCTGTCATCTTTTCTTGTAATGTCTTCACGTGTAAACTTGTTCCAACGCTCATCTGCAATCGATTCACGATTTTCAGCATTGTAGGCTTTAATAAAATCTTCAAAGTGCTTATGAGTTAGTGGTGTACGTTTACCAAATGACTGCATATTTGTACGAAGGTCATATACCCAAACTTCTTTTGTATTTCCTTTATCTGTTGTGCCACGTTTAAAAAATAATACATTGGTTTTAACAGTTTTGGCATAAAATATGCCTACTGGTAATCTTAAAATTGTATGTAAATCACATTTATCCATTAAATCACGACGAATTTGCGTTCCTACACCAACATCGGTTAATACATTTTCAGGTAGTATTACAGCTGCTCTCCCATGCCCATTAGTCACTAGTGAATTATATATAACTTGTAAGAAATTTAACTGCTTATTCAATGTTTCAAACGTTAAGTCATCACGTGTTGCGCGTTCGCCACCTTTTTTCGTACCGAATGGTGGGTTCGTTAAAACAACATCAAAGTTTTTCATCCACTTACCATTAGCAGATAGTGTATCACCTTGTTCCAGTGGACCTTCAATATCATGTAACAAAGCATTCATAAGAGCTAATCGATGCGTATCCTTTACAAGCTCCATGCCAGCAAATGCTTCTTTCTTTTGGAATTCTGCTTGCTCTGGTGTTAATTCAAAATAATCATCTGTTTTTTCTTTTAAATAACGATCGGCTGCAATCATAAAGCCAAATGTTCCTGCTGCTGGGTCATTTAGTTTTTCACCCGGTTTTGGATCAATTAATTCGACCATTACATCAATAAGTACGCGTGGTGTAAAGTATTGACCTGCACCTGATTTTTTCTCACTTGCATTTTTCTCAAGAAGTCCCTCATATAAATCACCGAGACCCTCTTCTTTCGCATTGTACCAATCTAATTCATCAATGGACTTGATAAGCTTTTCCAAGTTTTTTGGTTCATCAATGCTTGTAGCTGCACCACTATAAATCGCACGTAGACGTTCATTTTCTGTTTCTGAAGATCCTAGCTTTAATAATAATGCTTGGTAAAATTCTTTTAACTCAATACCTTCTTTTGCTAATAAGTCATCCCAACGATAACCTTCTGGAATAACACTTTCTGTTTCTTGTTCCTTCATCATTTTTAAAAATAGAATATATGTTAATTCCGTTACATATTGTTGGTATGTAATACCGTCATCACGTAATACATTTGCTAATCCCCAAAGTTTTGAGACGATTTCATTGTTATTCATCTTGTTCCTCCTAATATAAAACACTGCTTCTTATTATATCTTTTTTAAGAGTAAATCAAAAGGAGCTCATTAGTAGAGCCCCTTTAATATTAACCTGCATAAAGCCCTTCATTGATAGCATAAACAAGTTGATTTACTTCATCCTCACCAAGTTCTTTTTTGAGCCTTGTATAGCCACCTTGGCTTTTAAAAGGTTCTTCTGAAAAAGCATCTTCTGGTGTTGGTGCTAATACTGGGAACTTTAACAGTTGTGTTTCTATGCGTTGTAACCATTTTTTCTGTCTTGGTGTCCAATCATGCATCGCATACACTTTTTTCATCGCATTTTTCACACGCGTTTCTTGATCGACCAATGCTTCACCGAGTGCAGCTTGCCGAATAAAACTAATAATATCCGCCGCAATTTCCTCATTCTTCGCCTGCTTCCAGGCATTACGAAGATCGTTCTCTTTATATCCCTCGGTACTTAACAGCACAATAATTTCACGAAGGTCACCTTTCGTTAAATCTTTTGGACGCTGACAAACGATTTGAAGCGCAGGAATTTCATTCAAGTTATCACGAATATATTGAACAAAACCATCTAAATAATCGACTGGTCGCGTATTCCCTTCCCCATAACCACGATTAACAGCTGTTACTTGATCTTCATGCTTTGAAATCACTTGAAGTTCCTTCTCTGTTCTATACTTCTCTATATACTCAAATAATACACTGTGTGTTTCTACTTGCTTTTGAGTATAGTCTTGAATATCATGTGCAAATTTATCGACTGAGACACCCTTTGATAATTGCTCAAATTCTTTCTTCGCAGCTTCATCTAGCTTTTGCTTTTTACGTTGAACTTTTGCAACAAGCTGGTCTAAGAAATGCTGTGCTTCATCTTTTGTCTCAGATTGTATATATGCTTCTTGTAAATCACCAATTGATACATTTTGTTTTTTAACAACGGGCTTCATATCTGTATATTTTTGAAGTTGATGATAAATACCAACTGCATCAAAAATACGGAATACCTCTTTGTTGATGTCAGAACATAATCGTGTTGCACGACCTAACATTTGATCGTATAAAATACGTGATTTAATACGACGTAAAAAGACGATATTTGTAATTGCCGGTACATCAATTCCTGTCGTTAAAAGGTCTACTGTTACAACAATATTCGGTAGCTTTTCATTTTTGAAACGCTTAATCATTTCATTTGGGCGGTAAATGGATCCTGTGATTTTCACAATCGCATCGTCCGATACTTCATCACCACGCTCCGCAAATGCCTCTTTTAATAAGCGTACAACTAAATCAGCGTGTTGATTTGTCGCAGCAAAAATCAAGGTTTTTTCATCACTTTCAGGATCAATGTAGTCTGTTAATTTTGTTAAAACAGCACGATTAAATCCTTCTGTAATGACTTTTTTATTGAAATGTTCAACTTCAAATTTCAATTCATCTTCTAACTGTTCTAAAATGATTTCGCCTTCCTCAGGGTCATACACTTCTACTTCTTCACCTTGATTAAATGTAATACCGTTTTCCTTTAATTCTGTTTCAAATAAATAAGGTGGTTCGTGATCGACTAAATAACCATCTAAAACAGCTTCTGTATAAGAATACTTATAAATTGGATTACCAAAAATTTCAGTTGTATGAAGCGCTGGTGTTGCTGTTAGACCAAGAACTGATGCATCAAAATAATCAATGACACGACGATATTGACTAACATAATCATTTTGATTTCGGAACAATAGCTCTTCGTCTGCCATTTCCTTATCACTTGTATAGCCACGGTGTGCTTCATCGACAATAATAAAGTCATATTGTCCAACAGAAGGAAGTTTTTCGCCTTCGCTATAGAATAAACGTCGAACCATCCCTTGAACTGTTGCAATTTGAACTTTCGTTTCAACATCAGGTGTTATATCTTCAAGCGTTTTCACGTCATAAATAGAAGAGAATGGTAAACCATTTTCCATTTTAGAATCTTTCAATGCATCTTCTGTTTGTTGTCCTAATGAGTTACGGTCTACTAAGAAAAGAATACGACGACATTTTTTCGCTTTAATCAAACGATACATTAATGCAATCGCTGTACGAGTTTTTCCTGTACCTGTCGCCATTGCAACAAGCATTTTACGTGCACCTTCCATTAATGCTTCTTCGGCAGATAAAACTGCTTTTTGTTGGTAATCACGTAAACCGAACTTCGTAATATCTTCCTCTTTCAATCGCTTATCTGCTTCTTCATCATTCACATCCAATAAAAGTTTTAAATCTTCTGGTGAATGCCAACCTTCAAGTGCATGAGCACGCTTTGTTTGATGGCGTGTGTCCCAGAACCAAATACCAGATTGATCTTCTAATTGGCGGAGGAACTGGCGACCATTTGAAGCATAAATAAACGGTACTTTATATTCACCACTTGGAGGTAATAGTTGAATGCCTTCTATTTGTACGACATTACGCGCATAATTTTTCGCCTGACTTTCAAGGGCTGCAGGAATGTCACGGTGTTTTGCTTTCGCTTCAACTAAACCTACTAATTGTTCACCAATAAATAATGCATAGTCTGCATATTGGCTACCGATTTTCCATTCAGCAATCGCCTTATTTCTATTTTTTCCAGGCATTGTTTTATGCTTTTTAAAGTTGATTGTGTTTGTATCAACTTCCCAACCAGCAGCACGTAATTTATCATCGATTAACGTACGTGTTTGTGCTTCTGTCAGTTGATGTTTACGTAAGTGATTACGTGACTTTTCTTTACGTTGAATGCGAACTTCTTTTTCCACTTCACGTTCCGAAATCACTTCAAGTTGTTTCTCTAAAGTTTTTTCTTTCTTATCAATCTCTGCTTGTAGTTGTTTAATTTGTTCTTGTAATGCAGAAGAATCGGCTTCTTTAGTAGGCTCGATAAACTTCGGTGCACTAAATTCCCAATCTACGTACACTTCCATAAACCAAATAGAAAGTTGGTAAGCAAGTGCTAAAAGTTGCTTCGCTTCGTCTGCCGTCCCATAACTACCATCGTGAGAAGCTTTATTCCCTTTTTTACGAAGCAGGTGGAAGATATCCAAAATTTCCGGTTCTGCTAGTCCTTCACGTTGCATTGTATTTAATCGGTCTATTTGATTGGTATCATAAAATTCTTTAATATTATCTGAAGCGAGTACAGCTTTCGCAATGGTTTCACTGAGTAATCGTAATTTACTAATTGTTGTATTCGGATCAATATAAACATTACGCTCAGCACTCTCACCTAGCTTAGCTAATACTTCCCACTCACCATTAAAAAACGAAAAGTTACTCATCCTATCACCACTTTATCTATGAATTTCACATTAATATTTTAAAATCCCCGTATTACACTTATTATACATGCTTACTAATATATTCCACATAAAATAATAAAAGATAGTGTGAATTTATAATCTCACACTATCTTTTCATCCTTTTGTTATTCAAAGATTATCTATCTAATCTTTATTTACATAATTATAAAATTCTTTTCTTGCTACCTTCCTCAAATTTCTAAGGTTGCTTTCATCTTCATATTTTATTTTTTGAATTATCTCCTCTATATCCTCATCTGATAATTCATTATCTATATTTAAGTTATATTCCTTAATAACTTTTTCCAAATATTCTTTTCTGTGTTTTAAATCCAAAGGTGTACATTCAGTAACTAAATTAAATCTAGATCTAAGTTCTGAAGGTACGTCTTTTAAAAAATCATTTCTACTAAAATTGGAGGTAAAAACAATAATATACCCGTCTAAATCATGTATATTCCCCATTGCATCATCAAACTTACCTTCCTCTAAAAGTTGTAAAAAGAAATTATGAATTGCCCCATCTGCTTTTTCAAATTCATCTATTATTAATAGTCCCGTATTACTTGTCTTTATCTTACGAACTAGATCGCTTTCATCATTACTACCTATATATCCCGGCGGACTTCCTATGAGACTAGAAAGTGAACTTTCACTTTTATAATTCGCTAAATTAATTTTTGCAACGGGAGTTTTTTTATCTAAGTATCTATGTAACGTTCTTCCGATTTCGGTTTTTCCTGTTCCGGAAGGTCCTAATAAAAAGAGAGAAAAAATAGGTTGATCTTTAATTTGTTGATTGAAAAACTCATATACTTTTAGTTCTTCTATTAAATTTTTCTTGAGACTTTTATGCCCTATCAAATTCTCGTTTAAATACTGTTGTAATTCCTCGAAATTAGATTTATCAACAATTCGTTTTTTTTATAACTATTTCCTTTTCCATACTTTCATTAGTCTCGTTATCTTCCACCTCTATTGCTTCTCCTTTTGAAAAATAAGGAGATGATCTTAACAATACATCAATATATTTTTCGTCTATAATGAAATTTATATTGCCATACCCTCCGTTATCTAATATACATATAATTTTTTCTAAAAAGTATGTTATTGTGTCGTTATTTGCTATTATTTTTGCAGCACTTGTTAAATCTAAGTCAAATTCTCCTTCTTCAAACAAATCGTCAATTTGATTTTGGTAGATTTCTAAAAATGGAAAAGTGACAACCTCTATATTTTCTTTTCTACGTTTTTCAATATATTGAATATAGTTTCTTTGATTATAATAACTAACATCATATAACGGCATAATTTAACCACGCTTTACATATGTATTTTTTGAGTTATAGCTAATATATCAATGTAGTGATAACTTTTTTCTACATTCACTTCTTCACCTGTATTACTATCTGTAATTTCAGCATCTTGATTGTTATTAGTGTTTGAAAGATAAGCGAATGTATTTTTCAAATCATCCGAATTCTTCAAACCTTTATATATCCCTATTAAAGAAACTTGTCCTAGTAATAAATCATCAATAGTATAATTATTCTCAAATTCATTCTCAGAATTAGCCGGAATTTTAATTAAATAATTTTCATCTTCTTTTTCTCCAGTTAGCTGGTACGAGTAGTCACTTAGCATGGGCTTCACCAATTCTCCAATTGAAATATCCTCATGGATAAACTTATCTAAAACCCCTTGTTTAACTAATTTGATTTGTCTTGTTTCTTCTTCATTAACTAAACTCAAATTCACATCATCAATTTTGATTAGTTGTCCATATTTAGCACTTGAGATGTTTATATCAGTAACACTAATTTGACTAATTAGTTCTTTTAAAACTACCGAATTTGTCATCTTTACTTCTACAGTAGTTTTTAATTGCGATCCACGAGAATAGTCATAAGATGCTTCAGCACTACTATCAAAAACTGTTGCTAACATTGTTTTTACCTTTGCTGCTAATTTAACACTATGTTTATTATCTTTTTGTTTTTCTTCTGCTGTAACTACTTTATTATCTAACAACATTGCTATTTCAAATACTTTATTAAAATTAATGTAATATAAACAAAAAAATTCACTATCTTTCTTTTCTCTACCCATTTAGAAATTATCCCCTTTTATAAATATTTTTCTATCCTTCTCGACCATTCTTTTTCATTTTGTTTGGTATGTTTAACACGAATGTAGTCAAAATACTTTAGACTGTCGCTATTCCAAGACCCTGAATTATATACAAGTTTTTTTAACAGTTCTTTGATTATGTTTTCAATCATATTATCTGAAATATTTTTTATTAAAAGTGTAGATAACGATCGACCATCCATAGTAGATACTTCTATAAGATAACTAGATACCGTCATATATTGATTTGTAATCCTACCTATAGCAGCTAATCTACGATTACCATTTGCAAGAAATGAAAATGTTCTCCCTCCTGGCAAATAAACAAAATTTAATGCTACTGAGTATTTCTTATACTCACTTTGAAAAACTCGAATCATCTTTATAAACTTCTCCAAATCTTGACCTCTAATGTCATTCGTAACTTCCAACGTTTTAAAATCAATAGGTTGAATAGTTCCCCCATATATAGATTCATCAAATCCTACAACTTGCTCCTGTTGAATACCCCCGCCCTGTCCTTGATTAGAAAGATAAATTTCTCCTTGATTCACTTGCTGTTCTGCTCCATAAACCTTATGTACGTTAGGAATATTTTCAAATTGTAATTGTGTACTTGGCATATCAACTACTTGCTGATTAGCATCTTGTTTAGAGCGCTTTTCCAAATCTTCGTTTAATACCTTTTCGCCATCATTTTCTTTAATAGACTTACGATATTTTCTTTTCCCTTGTGCCCCTACTAGTTTCTTGAAAGCTTTATGCTTTACTTCTATGTCTGTAAAAGTAGTGCCTTCCATATCTGAACCTAGCCATTCCAACATTAAATAGTTATTACCTTTATTAATTCCTCTAAATCGTACAAATGTATCTACAACACTTGGTAAAGAAACTTCTAACTTCAATTGCTGATTGTTCATTAACTTCTGATTAAGAAGTGTGCAAATGGACTCGAAAGAAGACTTTAAGATTTTACTAAAATATAACCATCCAAAGTATCGAATGAAATCATCATCTTTCACAATGTTATTTGGAATATCATCTGCTAATTCTAAAAATGCTCTCTGTCCATTTAATCTTGCATTAGTAACTAGAAACTCTATTCCGTTAGGTCTTACCATAGCATTTGATATGATTTTATTAATTGCAAAAACAGCTCTTATAAATTCAGTTTGTGGAAAATAATATGTTTTACCTTCCACTGAAAATTCAAAGACCGACTGATTCATCAATTCTTTATTAGCGAATAAGTAATAATCAACTTTTTTACAAGCTTCTAAAGCCGTAACTACTTTGTATTGATCCAGTGTAGGAATTGTCACATCATAAATGATTCCATCGACTAGATGTTCGAGAAATTGACCATCTTTATATTTGGCTCCTATTTTTAATAACGGAAGAGCTGCAATAGGAAATTCTAAAATTTCTATTTGATTGTTGTATTCAACCCCTGCACGAATAAGCCATTTATTCTTTTTTAAAGTTGCATTACCCAACCACTTTAGCATGACTTCGTTATACTTAAATGTCCATGGTCTTAACTTCAAATAAAATTCCTCCTTGCTGATACTTCCTTATTTCATTTTGGAGAGCTTGCTCAACATCCATACTTAAATTATTGCTTAATCCGGCCAGACGACGAACTTTCCATTCCATTACATGTTCATCATTATTTTCACAAATAACCTTGCAAGCCCATTTAATGCGTCTAATTTGGTACCGCTCGCGTGTTTCTAGATTTTTTTCTAAATATGCCTTTGTGCTTGGAAGCTTATCTAATAACTTTTCTAACAATGAAAGTTGACCAATCGCTTTTCCTAATTGACTTTTATTAACATAAACGGGCTTTTCTATAGCATATAGCTCACCGATTTCCTTTTTGACTTTTGCTAAGACTTCTAAGTCACGCTTGTTCCAATCAACTCTATTATTGACAGTCTGCCTACTATGAGTTTTAGAAGAATTCTCTTTTAACCATTGGCGATTATTTCGGTAATGCCACGCATATAAAGCCGGAGCTAACTTTCTGATTTCTGTAATATTTAGATAAGGATGCTCTTTTAATATATTCAGCCACTCTGTTTCTTTTTTGAGTTGTAAAAGATTTGAGTAAGCGAGAGGTTCTACTATGCTATCCTTCGTTTCTGCATATTTCTTTATAGTTATATAATCACACTCTAAAACTTGAGCAATTGCATAATAGCTTAATCCTTGTGCTACTAGCTGTTGTAATTTAGCTTTCCATACTTCACCAAAGTTTTTTATTCTTCCTACTTTAAATGCATCATCTTGGTATTGATCTGGCCCTCTACGTGAATAAATAAAACCACAGCTACAAGTAAATGTCCCAACTGGTTTTCTCGTATCTGTACAATTAGTGATACTCAAATCTGTAATTACACGCTCTTTATAATGACTTGTAGCTGGGTTTAAACAATAGTAGGGTGCTTCACCGAATGGCTTATACTCTTTGCCGACTACATTATTTATTTCTATAATTGACACGCCTAAAAAATTCAATAGCAACAAATGTTGTACTGGATGAAAAGCTTTTCGATGCTTCCTTACAATACTACGTACCCATGAAGTATCTGAGTTCACATCAAAGTTACAATCCACTAATGATAAAAATTCTTCACCATAATGTAACTTAAACTGTTGTGTAAAATATTGCTGATTTACATTACCGAAGTAATTGGCATATCCGTTAACCTGCATTAGATATTTATAAACTTGTTGAATGTGTATCAAATCAAATTGTTCGTTTATTTGTATTAACTTAACACTTTCCCCTGAAAGCTTTCGTAAATGCTGCTCTGTTTTTTGAGAATATAAAGTTTGTAAATAGGGTTTATCTAATTCAGTTTTTTCCGCTGAAATGAATACGTGTTTCTGTGGATTACGTAATTCAACTTTTGAATCTTGAAGTGGTTCTTGGTGTATATGACAATAATGTACTTTAGGCAATTGATGGAGCATATGCCAATAGGCTTCTCCATAATTCTCCCTATCCTGCTTAACGCAACTTGGACAAAATCTGATATACTGCCAATCTTTTATCGTGGATGCGGCAATCCCAAGGAACATATGAATAGCTCCCGGTTTACCGCCATTTCCTATATAATCTAAAGCTTTTATTTTAACTTCTTCTAGTTGAAAGAAAGTGTAATACTTATAAAGCGTGTGTTGTTCAATTAATTCTTTTGAGTTTGGTGGGTTAAATCGTTTTATATTCTCACAAAAAGCAGATATATTAGCAGGTAAATCTACTACCGCTGATATACTCGCACTACCAAATAACTCTTTCATCGTATGTTTTGGACTATTGTTTCCATAATGTTCATGGTAACGAGCAAACCAACTGTACAACAACTCATCTAAGTAAAGAGAAGGTAAATAAGCGATCATAGCAATGCCTCCTAGATTGCAAATTCATCTATTGGCGATTTGATGTATCCAGCTTCCTTTAATGCTTCATAATTAGACTGCTTATTCTTTTTAGCTGTCTCAACAATCCTTAATAAAACGATATCTTCTTGCTTCACAGATCTTGCTTTAGGTCTATTCACTGTATCTGCATGTTCAATCGCTATTTTCATTAACTGGGGTAGTGACAGGTCCGTATTTTCCTTAATAGTTTTTGTTGCTACCTTTTGAGCAACTTCCACATCTATACCTAAAGCAATTAAAGAATTCATGATTGTTTCTACACTTGTTATGCTTTTCTCTTGACGTTTTTGAGACTGGAGTTCCTTTTTCCTCTGAATCGTTGCACGTAAATCAATTTTTGACTGTCGTAATACGAGATATTCTTCAATATCCATCGGCATAATATCTGCATATTTTTCTAACTCTGATGTCCTACCATCTCTTAATGCTTTTAGCATTGGCTGAACAAGCTTCAAATCATCTTTAGCAACTTGCTTAATAGCTGTTGGTGTAAATTGCTCAACACCTGTTTCAATGGCTCTACCTTGGGCTAATGCAAATAATTTAACGGCTATATCAACAATACCTTGGCTTTCATCATATAGGGCTTGATTTAATTCTTCTGTTAGTGGTGTATGGTACTTAATCCATTGATACTCCCAAAGACTTTCGATGAGTAAATTCCAATCATCATCCTTTTTCATCTGTTGCCAAACCATGTCGCCTTGACCACTACCACGACGAGCTTGGCAGAAATCCTGCTGTAAGACTGCTTTTGCACGCATCGTACCAATCATCATAATAGGTACACCAACTTCATTTACAAGTGTCACAAAGAAGTTCATCATCTTCTCTGAATTATTATCTCTCGTCGCTAATAGATGTTGAATTTCATCAATGACAATTGCCCCTATACAATGCAACCTCGCTATTTGGCCCATTCTCGTTACCATCGAGCTAATTGAATTCCTACGACTTCCAAACTTCTCATAATAATTGGTACCAAGTAACTGATCCATTTTTAAAAAGAAATCTAAACATAGCGATTTTAGTGAACCGTCATGTGGACAATTTAACTTAAGCCAGACAACTTGCATTAAATTCAAAGGATATTCATGTAAAATCACTTGCGGATAAAGTGATAAAATACGTTCTATGGCAGTAGTCTTACCGATACCTGAGAATCCCATCAATGTCATACTAGAAGCCGTTGAGCGAATATCTTGAGTACCATTTAAAGCACGATTATAATCTGGTAGTCTAGGATTCCGACTAACATAGCCATGACGTAATAATCTTGAAAATCTTTGTTCTAAATCAAGGTGTTGCATAACTGGTTGAAAAAATCGATTAATTCTTGGTATAGCATGATAGCGTACATGTGTCGGTAATGATGCTTCAATTGCATCAAAAGCTGGATAATAGCTCATTTTTTCATAAGCTTCTTCTGGTGAAAGAATTGGTGGCAAAGCTTCAATTAAGGGATTGCCACGAAAATCTACTACCTCTTGCTCAACATAGACAGCCTGCGTAATATTGCGGAAGTTTACTGGTTCATTCATCTTTATCTTCCTTTCTACGCTTCAAAAACTCTCGTACATTAGGTCGTTTGAAATCTGTGTCAGCAACAGTTTGAGGAAACTGGATTACCCCTGTCGTCTGTGTTTCTTTTTCAATGATTGGCTTCGATTCTATTTTTCTTTGTCGTTCTTTTTCCTCTTTACGATTCGCTCGTATTGCCCCCACTTGTTCAGCTTTACTCAACGATGTATCTTGCTGTGATTGTTTCGCTTTTTCAGCTTGCTTTATAATAGCTTCCACATCTGCTATATAATCAATATCTTCTTGTAGTTGCTGATGATTTTGTTCCTTCTCCAATTGTTTTTCGTCTTGTCGCCAGTATGTGATTTCATCCAAGCTTAATCCTTCATATCGTTTCGAAACATCTAGCATATAGCATTCTTCAAAATAACCTAAAGAATCATCCACTACATAAACATGACTCATATTTCGAGGATCATATGCTAACTCAACTTTCCACGACCCTCTCATTCGAGCATTTTCGAACCAAACATCTTTTAAAGCTTTATCACAGCTATATGAAATACCTTTAAACTGAATTCCCTTATGATTTACTGTAGCAATCCCTCTAGGTAGCAGTTGCAATTTCACAAGTTCTTCTGGAAATACCCTGAGTTTCCCTGTACGATTTTGAATACCCCAATTCCATAATTTAAGAGGAATCGCCTGAACATCGTCTGCAACTAAATCTTTATCTCTCACATAAGACTTTAAATAATGCTTTGTATTGTACTGTAGAATTTGTTTAATCAGAATTTGTGTAAACTCTCTCAATGTCAATTTAGCGTCCAGACGATAATCCTTTGCACCACGTTCTTGGAAATCCACATCAATATAGCCTGGTAACATTGGTTTTACTTTCTTCTGGATTAAATCAAATTGCTTCTCAACGATTCCTTTCCAATCTGCTCGGTAGGAGGCCGCGTTTTCAACATGTAAATTAAACGCTTTTACCAGTCGTTCAACATTGTATCCTTCAAGCTCACCTTTATCTGCTAACAAAATTTCTGGTAGATGACAACAGGGCCAATCATCTTCATTTATTTCAATCTCATACTCTGCACAATAAGCTTTTTTATTAGCTACTACATTTGTTAAAGCCATCATTGCTCCTGCCCATGAAGGACCTTCTAAACCAACATACATGCCTACAGCCATTCTACTAAAAACATCCATTACTAAATACACCACAGGACGCCCTATAATCCAATTACGATTTACTTCCGAAACTAAATAAACATCTGCAATTGTTGCGTCAACTTGGTAGCGTGAACCTGGTCCAAATACCTCTGACAGCGATGTACTTAACACTGCTCGATGATCTTTATTAAATCGCTTTTCACCTTTTCGAGCTTTCAATACTTCAGGAGCGTTATATTCTTTTTGATACCAATAACGAAATTGACGTATTGAAGGAATCATATCTTCATCTTCTAAAATAATTCTCTCCACACCATTTTCATAGTAAATATCCTTAGCGTAAAACTCTTTAATCATATATTTATACGCATCCGTCATTTTGTTTTGTTTAGATGTCAAATAATACTTTTCTAATGCTACTCTAAATATCTTCTTTGTTTCTTCATCTACATTAATGCCTTCAATCCCATATTTAGAAGGGCGACCTCGCTTTTTCTCATTAGATGAACGTTCTTTCCCTCTAGCACCAGAATTTTTATAATCCGGTAAAAGAGCATCTATTGTTTTACCTCTAGACCAATATTTATATAAATATTTACGAATAGCTGGGTACGAGATATTATGGTTCACACACACTTCACGTATTAACTTTGTACGAAATAATTTTTCATAAACATTTGGCTCATTTTCAACAACAGTTTTTATTATTTCCCAAGCCGTATCTCTTGCTTCATAATGTTTCGTTTCATAATCCTTTGAAACATGTTGTATAAATGCATCACCTTTTACTTTTATCCAATCGCCGACAATAATGGCTTCCTTTAATTCTGAAATAAGCTTTTTCTCTGGAAAAGCTTTTGGATTCTCTAACTCTATTACATATAAAATCACACTATCAGGATCAATCCACAAAATACGATATTTATTTTCTGCACTTTGGTCTTGGAGAATTTCATTTACATAAAAATACATTATGCCCACCTCGCAGTATCATCACGTTGTTTTAAAATCTCTATGTTTTTCACATCTTCTTGGAATCCAACAATTGGTTTATTCATATCGATTTTAAGTAATCGCTTTGCTAGTGCATGTTTAAATAATGAAATCCCAGTTCCATCTTCAAAATTGTATTTAGCATCGAATAATTTTAAATTAGATAATAATTTCCCCTCAAAATTCTCCCACTCAGACAAAAACAAAGCTAGCTCATCATTATCAACTTCATAGCTTTGATGTAAGAACTTTAAATTGCTGAGAAGAGCATTAGGGTATTCTAGCTCTGTTACAATCCCCCATTCAATGCCTTGCTCTTCCCAATACGCTATTTCTATTTCGAATTTTTCAATAATTCTGTTGTTGTTTAGGTCGTTACTGGCTTTTATTGTCCGCGCTTTATATGAAGTACCTTTGTCATCTCGAACAGTTAAAAAGAAATCAGTTGTCATAACAATAGGTATTTGCTTATCTACAGGATGCTTAACATTTAACTTATCAGCAATTTTCAATGTAATTTCTCTATCCAATGGAAACTGTTCTCGAATATCTATTACATTCTCTGCCCAGTCACATAAACAAAAATAATTAAATTCCATATCAGATAAAAAGTGATGTTCTCTCTCTGTTTTCCACCCCATTACACGATGGACACGGCCACTTGATGGAACATCTTGAATAATTAACCAAGGCTTATACGATGATAATTCTCCCTGCCCACGCCCTTCTTTTGCATAACGAGCTATCTTTGCTTCTGTCCAACCTGTTTGGCGTTTAGACATTCTTTTTCCTCCTCTATACTAAGGTATCTAAAAGAGTTTACCGAACCAAGTTGATAATGCAGCACCAATAATTATAGAAATTAAAGCAAATAACCAATGATCTTTAATAGTTTCAAATACACCTTGAGGAGTTAAACCATAAATATGTCGCCAATTACTTTTTGTTTTAAGACTTTTATCAATAACTCTCTCAAGTATTGAGTGAAAAACGTCCACTTTTCTAAGAGTTGAACGATGTAGCTCAACATATTTCTGCTCATCAAAAGCTTTTGCTTCTTCTGCTCCACCCATAAAATCTTTTTTAGTGATTTTATTTAATTCAATTAATTTTTCAAGTCTTGGATGATCCGCATAATCAGCATAAATATCCACTAATTTTCGGGCTAAATCAAATTTCTGTGAATCAGGGATAACAGTTGGCTTTCCTCCCAACACACTAAATCTATGCTCTATTGCTTGAAATCCATAGTTAATGTCACGCATATTCCAATGAACCCAATTAAAGCTCTGATGTGCCTTTACAAATCTATAAAATTCACCTAGCATAACTTTTTCTAACTCGTCATAATGACTTTCTATCTCTGTTAAAAACCCTTTCTTTTCAGCAACTTTATGAATAGAAAATGTTTCAGTTTGTCCAGTATTAAAAAAACGAACTGCAATAGATGTAATTCTAGGTGTTCGTCCATCTTTTATGTCATAAAAACTTTCACATGAGTAGTGAATAATTAATAGGTTAGATGCATTATCTATTAGATTTTGAATTTCATTTAAAGCCTTGCGTCGCTTTGCTACCCTCTGTTTAGTGTTGACCATCATTTCCCTCCAAAAATAAAAAACATCCGTTCGCTTATTTTAATTATAAGCGAACGGATGTTAAACGTTCAAATTTTAAACAACTTTATTTGTTTTTAAACGACTTTATTGTAAATTAAACAACTTTATTGTCATTTAACACAAAGATTATAAATTGCTTAATTTCCTACTCAACCGTAACAGACTTAGCTAAGTTACGAGGCTTATCAACATCACACTCACGGTGAAGCGCTGCGTAGTACGAGATAAGTTGTAATGGAATAACTGCTACAAGCGGTGCTAATGCTTCGTGTACAGCTGGTAGTACGAAGCTGTCACCTTCCATTTCTAAGCCCTTCATTGAGATGATACATGGGTTTGCTCCGCGTGCTACTACTTCTTTCACGTTACCGCGAATTCCAAGGTTTACGTGCTCTTGTGTAGCAAGTGCGATAACTGGTGTACCTTGTTCAATTAACGCGATTGTACCGTGTTTTAATTCTCCACCAGCAAATCCTTCTGCTTGGATGTAAGAGATTTCTTTTAATTTTAACGCCCCTTCTAATCCTACGAAGAAGTCTACGCTACGTCCGATGAAGAAGCAGTTGCGAGTTGTTGCTAAAAATTGTTTTGCTAGTGCATCCATTTCTTCCTTTTGATCACAAAGCACTTCCATTGCATTCGCTACAAGACCTAATTCGTGTGTTAAGTCGAAATCAAGAACTTCACCTTTAGCTTTTGCAATGTCAGCTGCTAAAATTGAAAGCACTGCAAGCTGAGCTGTGTAAGCTTTCGTAGAAGCAACTGCAATTTCTGGTCCTGCATATAAAGGTAATGTATAATCTGCTTCACGAGAAAGCGTAGAACCTGGTACGTTTGTAATTGTTAATGCTTTATGACCCATTTCATTTGTTTGTACAAGTACTGCACGGCTATCTGCAGTTTCACCACTTTGTGAAATGTAAATGAAGAATGGTCTTTCTGTTAATAATGGCATATTGTAAGAGAATTCACTTGCTACATGTACTTCTACAGGTACTTTTGCAAATTTCTCAATGAATTGCTTTCCAACAAGCCCTGCATGATAACTTGTTCCACATGCAATAATATAAATACGATCGCTATCTAAAATCGCATTACGAATGTCTTCATTTAATTCAATTTCGCCATTTTCATTTTGATATTTTTGAATGATATTACGGATTACAAGTGGTTGCTCATCAATTTCTTTTAGCATGAAATGAGGATATGTTCCTTTTTCAATATCACTTGCATCTAATTCCGCTGTAAACGGTGCACGCTCAATCGTTTCACCTTGTAAGTTTTTAATTGTAATACTTTCTTGTGTTACGATTACCATTTCTTTATCCATTAACTCGATAAATTGATCTGTAACCTGTAACATCGCCATTGCGTCGCTCGCAACAACATTAAAGTTGTCACCAACACCTACTAATAGCGGGCTTTTGTTTTTAGCAACATAAATCATGTTTGGATTTTCAGCATCAAGTAATCCTATCGCATAAGAACCATGTAAAATCGATAACGTTTGACGGAATGCATCTTCTACACTTAATCCTGTGCTTACTTGCTGTTCCATAAGCTGCACGATAACTTCTGTATCTGTTTCACTTACAAACGTTACATCTTGAAGATATTCTTTTTTCACTAGTTCATAGTTTTCAATTACACCATTATGAACGAGCGTAAAGCGCTTTGATGTACTTTGATGCGGATGTGCGTTTACTGTACTTGGAACACCGTGTGTAGCCCAGCGTGTGTGACCGATTCCCACGCTTGCTGTTACGTCCCCATCTACGATTTCACGAAGTTTTGCAATACGGCCTTTTTCTTTGTATACAACAACACCGTTCTCTGCTTGTACTGCAATACCCGCTGAATCATATCCACGGTACTCTAGCTTTTCTAAACCTTTTAATAAAATTTCCTTTGCATCCTGCTCTCCAATAAATCCTACGATTCCACACATGTTTAGTCGCCGTTACAAATGCTTACATTGCTCTGCGAACATGTAACGACATAGTCCGATCCCATTATTTATATATAAAAAACGGATTACATATTGCTAGCCCTGTAAGTCTGTAACGGCTTTCACCTTCCTCTCGATTGGGTTTAAGTCCGTATACTTCTTATACAGCTAGTATTCATCCGTTCCTTTTCTCTCATCACACTTTTACCTTTGTCCACCAAGTCACCTTAGTGATTTAAGTAAAAGCCTTCGGTTGTGATGAACAACCGGGAGTCATCCGCCGAAATCTCGATAAAACTCCTCCTCGTCAACTACACAACTTGTAGTTCTGGCGCTTTTATAATTTACATATTTACTTTGAGAAAAAGAACAAGACAATCTTATAACAAACAACATAAACCGTCAATGAAAATTTTTCATTATCTATAAAACATATGAAAAAGGAGCACTCTTTGTGCTCCTTTTTTGTATAGAATCAACGAATTATTCAGCGCCAACTTCAGCTTTCACAACTTCTACAATACGATGTACATATCCGTCACAAATCTCTTGTGTTGGTGCTTCTGCCATTACACGAATAAGTGGTTCTGTTCCAGAAGGACGAACAAGGATACGACCATCTCCGTTCATTTCTTCTTCTACCACACGGATGATTTCTTTAATTTTTTCATTTTCTAATGCTAATTTTTTGTCTGTTACACGAACGTTCACTAATAATTGTGGGAACTTTGTCATTTCACTTGCAAGCTCAGACAATGGTTTTTTCGTCATTTTCATAATGTTTACAAGCTGAAGTGCACTTAACATTCCATCTCCAGTTGTAATGTAATCAAGTAAGATAATATGACCAGATTGTTCACCACCAAGGTTATAACCACCGCGTTTCATTTCTTCCATTACGTAGCGATCACCAACTGCTGTTTTATTACTTGTAATACCGTTTGCTTCAAGCGCTTTATAGAAACCTAAGTTACTCATAACTGTTGAAACAACTGTGTTATGTTTTAGCTGACCAGTTTCTTTCATGTACTTTGCACAAATATACATAATTTGATCGCCATCAACGATGTTTCCTTTTTCATCTACTGCAATTAAACGGTCTCCATCGCCATCGAATGCAAGTCCAATATCTGCACCTTTTTCTTTTACTAGTTCTGCTAGGCCTTCTGGATGCGTAGAACCAACACCATCATTAATGTTCATGCCGTTTGGTGAAGTTCCCATTGTAGAAATATCAGCTTCTAAATCTGCAAATAAATATGGTGCTAAAGAAGACGTTGCCCCATGTGCACAATCTAAAGCAATATGTAAGCCTGAGAAATCTTCTTCTACAGTTTGTTTAATGTATTGTAAGTATTTTTGTCCACCTTCAAAGTAATCGTTCACTTGTCCAAGTTCTGTTCCTGTTGGACGTGGTAATTCATCTACTGCTTTATCTAATAAAGCCTCAATTTCTGCTTCTTGCTCATCAGTTAGTTTAAATCCATCTGAACCGAAGAATTTAATTCCGTTATCTTGTACTGGGTTATGAGATGCTGAAATCATAACACCTGCTTGTGCATCTAGTGCTTTTGTTAAATAAGCAACTCCAGGAGTTGAAATAACGCCAAGGCGCATAACTTCAGCTCCAGTTGATAATAGACCTGCTACTAACGCACCTTCTAACATATGACCAGACACACGTGTGTCACGACCGATAATAACTTTTGGACGATCTGTATCTTTTGTTAATACATATCCTCCAAAACGTCCAATTTTAAACGCTAATTCAGGCGTCAATTCCTCATTCGCGACACCGCGCACACCATCTGTACCGAAATATTTACCCATTGCTATTCGCTCCTTTTTCTTGCTCTTTTTGTTTTTGAGTTTCCTCTTGTTTTTCTTCATTCTCTTTTTCAGGTTCTTTGTTTTGATCCTCTTCTTTTGGTTTTTCTGTTTCAGTCTCATTATCTTTTGGTGAATCTGGTTGCTCTGGCTTACCTTGTACTTCTTGATCTGGTTTTTCTTTCTTAACAAGAGTTACCTTCGCATTTTTTTGTTTTGCTTCTATTGAAATACCATTAGGACCACTAACCTGAATTGGAATATCATGCGTACCAGGAGATATATTTTGTAGATTAATTGCCGCTGTTATTTGTGCTGCTGTTATTTCATCTACTATACTTGCTTCCCCTGAAATATCAACGCTTATCTTTCCATTTTGCGGAGAAAGTAGTTGTAAAGTGAATTCATCTGATAGTCCATTTTTTTGTATAGAAATGCCGTCGATTGTCTTATGCTTTGTACTTTTTTGCTTTTGCACTTCGACAGAAACCTTGACATGGCTGGGACTTACATTTGTTACACCTTTCGGTAATAAAACAGAGGCATCGAATGTTGTAGACTCCGTAATTTTACTAAGATCTACTTCGACGCCCTCCAAGGACTTTATATTATCCAAAACATCTTTGGGACCCGCTATTGTCACCTCATTTGGCTCGATACTGATATTTGTAACAGCTAGCCCTTCCGGTACATTTCCTTTTTTCACATAAGTTAATGGAACTGTTTTCTCAATATTATTTGTCGCAGTTGAATTTGAAACTGGGATTGTAACATTTACTTTAGACGGTGTTGCTTGTAAGTCTAACTTCCGTCCGTCCTCATCATACAATACAATTTCAGCTGTCTTTGTGACTGTTTTTGTTATCCCCTTCAAATCAATATACGCCCTGACAAGCGCAACTTTTGCTAGTTCCTCTTCTGTACCGGTAACTTCAACAGTCCCTGGTTTAATAGTTGGATTAGCCCCCATACTACCACCCGGCATTTGATTCTCATTTGAATACTTCACTTCCACAGGAAATGATTTTTTCACCTTATTTTGAATCGTAACTTTAACTTTCTCTGGTTGAACGGTTGCTTTTAAATTGTTTTCCATCCCGGTATATTTTAAAGGAACATCATATGTTCCAGTAGAGTACCCACGTAAATCTAAAGATACACCAAACTCGCGTTGTGATCTTGCTGCAGTAATCACGTTTTTGGGTCCTTCCAATTTCACTTTTACATACTTGGGGATGCCGTTTACAATATATTTATCTTCATCGTAGTTTACTGCTACTACAATGTTAGACACTGTTTCAGTTATATCACCTGTTGGAAACGGTGATGTATTCTTATTCCCTGTTGTATTTTTGTCTGACAAATTCGTTGACATGTAAAGCATGAACGCCAATAGTAATGAAATTCCTTTTAAAAACCAGTGGTTCTCCATTAACTTATCCATGACGCTTTCTCCTCCAATTCCAATTCCATAAAGATGAAGAAGTTGTTTTCACATTTCCACTAAACTCTGCTAAAAGCATTTCTTTCAGCTGTTCGACTTTTAAATTACGATGTAATTCTCCATTTTTAGTTAAAGAAATTTGGCCTGTTTCTTCTGATACAACTACTGTAATGCTATCAGTGACTTCACTAACTCCCATCGCAGCCCGGTGGCGCGTTCCTAATTCTTTTGATATGAACGGGCTTTCCGATAATGGCAAGTAACAAGCTGCTGCTTTAATCGTATTTCCTTGCATAATAACTGCTCCATCATGAAGTGGCGTATTTGGAATAAAGATATTAATAAGAAGTTCTGATGAGACATTCGCATTTAAAGGAATTCCAGTTTCCACATAATCTCCCATTCCAGTTTCTCTAGATAACGTAATAAGCGCACCAATACGTCTTTTACCCATATATTCGGTTGCCTTTGCCACTGCATTCGCAACGATTTCATATTCTTCTTCTTCCTGACCAATTGCACGGGAGAACAAGCTTCCTCTTCCCAATTGTTCAAGCGCTCGTCTAAGCTCTGGTTGGAAAATAATAATTACGGCTAAAAATCCCCATGTCAAAGCTTGGTCTGTGAGCCACTGCAATGTATGCAACTCAAATAAATAACTTAATATACGAACGATAATAATAACTGTAATCCCTTTCAAAAGTTGAACAGCTTTTGTGCCTCGGATTACAAGAATTAGCTTATATATAACAAACCACACAACGGCGATGTCTAATATCGTACTGAGATATTTCAAAAGGTTCATATCTCCAAAAGGCATGCTAACCCTTCCTCCTACTTATGAGCAATTTTATCCATATATTGAAATATTATTATTCTGCTCTATCTGTATGTATTTACAACAACTAGTTAATTATACCATACATGAAAGAAACGACAATTACAAACGACATTACCGCCTTGGTGGAAATTGGTAAGATGTCGAACTTTTTTTGCAGAACGGTATAATATAACTCACTATTATACTCTCATTTTAAAATAAAAAAAGCAGCATCTCAGCTGCTTTTCTTACATTTACTTTAGTTTTTCACCGAATAAAGAACCCATTAAAGCTACCGCCGTTGTTGCCGTTCTATTTTTCTCATCTAGAATTGGATTTACTTCAACAAACTCAGCAGATGTAATAATATCAGCCTCTGCTAACATTTCCATCGCTAAATGGCTTTCACGATACGATAGCCCACCAGTTACAGGTGTGCCAACTCCTGGCGCATCATGTGGATCAAGTCCATCTAAATCTAATGATAAATGAACACCATCTGTATGAGATAAATAAGCAAT
The DNA here is from genome assembly GCF_022625245.1 of Bacillus sp. TL12. Taxonomy (NCBI): domain Bacteria; kingdom Bacillati; phylum Bacillota; class Bacilli; order Caryophanales; family Bacillaceae; genus Bacillus; species Bacillus sp. TL12. The sequence continues at coordinate 100,893 of NZ_JAJJBY010000017.1, forward strand.
TGTTTCTTCCATAATAGCAGTCATACCCATACGATCAATTTCATGCATTGTAAATACTTTAATTCCTTCATTACGAATGAAATCTTTTTCACCTTCATCCAATGCACGTGCACCGATAATAACAACGTTTTCCTTTTTAATCTTTGGATACTCTTCATATAAATTAACGAGTGAAGGATGTCCATATCCTAAGCTCGCTGCAAGTGACATGCCGTGAATGTTACCAGACGGCGATGTCTCTTCCGTATTTAAATCTCCATGTGCGTCGTACCAAATAACTCCTAAATTTTTATAGTGCTTTGCCACTCCTGCAAGTGTCCCAATAGCAATACTATGGTCTCCACCTAGTACCAGTGGAAAACGACCTTTTTCTATAATATGATCAACCTTACTTGCTAGTTCATCACAAACATTTGCAACTTGTGTAAGGTTTCTTAATTTTGTATCTTCATCTATCTCCTGTTCTCTTTCAATACATAGGTCTCCGATATCTTCTACGTCATACCCAATATTTTGAATTCTTTCAATTACTCCCGCATAACGAATTGCACTTGGTCCCATATCAACCCCGCGACGCATTTGTCCTAAGTCCATTGGAACTCCAACGATTGAAATTTCTTTCTTCATAGATAGTCTCCCCCTTTTATGCCTTCACTAAATATTTTAAATCTTTTATATAGTCTGACTCAACTCGACATTTTTTTGTATGTATATACACTCTATTCACCCATATCTACGTAGAAATCTATATCCTAAAGAAATTTCATGTATAAAATGAACCTTTTCTACAGAAACCTCATTGCACATGTATTCATAAATAATTGAAAATAAAAAAACGCCTCCTATATTAGAGACGTTTTTCTGATGCTAGTTTCCATACAGATGCGATATTTCGTGCGGTTATTTCAATATTTTCCTTTGCTACTATATAAGCTTCTTCTAGTGTCATTGGACTTGATGTGGCACTAAACACAGCATCTATTCCTTCTTTATACACTAAAATGTGGTTAGATAGTACAGAACCTCCAATAGCTATAACAGGTATATGAAATTGCTTCGCACGCCTAGCAACCCCAACTGGAGCTTTTCCATAAGCTGTTTGTACATCTATTCTTCCTTCACCGGTAAGGACAAGATCGGCTTCTTTTATATGTTCATCAAAATTTGTATAATCCAATACAATTTCAATTCCTTTTCTTAATTCCCCTTGTAGTACAGCAACAACTGCTGCACCTAATCCCCCCGCTGCTCCTGCACCTGAAATCTTTTCTACATCAATATGTAACTGCTGTTTTAATAAATGAGCATAATGCTTTAAGTTATCATCTAACTGTACAATCATTTCTCCACTAGCACCCTTTTGCTTTGCAAATACAAAAGATGCTCCTTTTTGTCCTGTTAAAGGATTATCTACATCACACGCTGCTTCTATTTTTACATGTGCTAAACGAGAATCCAATTTCACTAAATCTAAAGAATCAATTGAATGTAAATTTCCACCGACAGGTTCTATTACTTGTCCATCTTTCTTTAAAAACTTTACACCTAGGGCAGAAAGCATGCCAGTACCCCCATCGTTCGTAGCACTTCCTCCAAGCCCTAAAATGATGTGCTGTACGCCTTTATCCAGCGCATCTAATATAAGCTCTCCTGTTCCTTTTGTTGTTGTGATGAGAGGATTTCGCTTGTTAACTGGAACATGATGTAATCCAGATGCTGCTGCCATTTCAATAAAAGCCGTTCTTTCATCCTTCGAAATGCCGTAAAATCCCTCTACAAGCCCTCCAAGTGGGCCTGTTACATAAAGTGAAATAATCTTTCCACCCGTAGCATCAACAAGGGACTGGACAGTACCTTCTCCTCCGTCTCCGATTGGGACTTTTACATACTCAGCTTCAGGAAAAATTTTAGTAAATCCCTTTTCAATAGCCTTACATACTTCTATCGCTCGTAAGCTTTCTTTATATGAATCAGATGCAATAACAATTTTCAACACTCATCCCCCCATTCCCCGTATCCAAACACGCTTTAATTCGAAGCCTATATTTTACTCTATCTTTCTATTGTAAACGAAATGAATGGAAACTTGTCCTTATTAAGCAGGATAAACAAAAAACCTTACATCTTTTGATGTAAGGTTTTTTCTAATTTATAATGGAGCCTAGCGGGATCGAACCGCTGACCTCCTGCGTGCAAGGCAGGCGCTCTCCCAGCTGAGCTAAGGCCCCGAAGTAAAAAAGCGGAAGACGGGATTCGAACCCGCGACCCCAACCTTGGCAAGGTTGTATTCTACCACTGAACTACTTCCGCAAAAATG
>NZ_JAJJBY010000018.1:0-98632 GCF_022625245.1 Bacillus sp. TL12
AAACCAATCGGGCTCTTACAATCAGTACTTCCTTACTTCTCTGTTTTTCTTCTTTGAAAAGAAGGTTACTGATTGTTAGAGCGGGGTAAAGTGAAACTTCCGCTTTATTTTAACGAGCAAAAGGTTGTCCAAGAGCTGTTTAGTTGCTCTTCGTGACAATCCATTGCTACAATAGATATACATTTGATGGAAAAAGGAGTCTATACAGGATGAACAAGCAACCAATGACACCATTTGAAGCAATTGGCGGTGAACAAGTCATTGCAACATTAGTCGATACGTTTTATTCCTATGTCAGTGAACACCCTGACTTATCTCCCATCTTCCCAGACGATTTGACAGAAACAGCCAGGAAACAAAAGCAATTTCTTACGCAATATTTAGGTGGACCAAGTTTGTACACAGAAGAACACGGTCATCCGATGCTAAGAGCACGTCATCTCCCTTTTGAGATTACGCCAAAGCGAGCAAAAGCCTGGTTAGCATGTATGAAGCAAGCGATGGAAGATACGGGGGTACACGGACAGATTCGAGAATTTGTTTTTGAACGTTTAAGATTAACTGCACAGCATATGGTCAACACTCCAAACGAAACAGGTGAAGAGTAATGGATAAACAGGAAGCAAAGCATATGCGCATTCCTTCTCTTTCCAAGTGCGAACATAAGTCTGTAGAAGCCTATTTGTTTATTGATCCACTTTGCATGGATTGCTGGGAAATCGAACCCGTTATGATTAAATTATGGCTCGAATATGGAAAATATTTTTCGATTCGGCACATATTAACCGGCAAAGTGGAAGGGGCCATCGCCTCCCCACACAAATGGAATAAACCTGCTAATATTCGATTTGTGTGGGAAAAAACAACAAGTTTGCACGGTTTTTCATGCGATGGAAAAGTGCATATGCAAGATGCCTCATCTACACCGTATTTAGTTTCTATTGCAATTAAAGCAGCTGAGTTACAAGGCCGAAAAGCAGGTTCAAAATTTTTGCGGAAACTCCAAGAATACATTTTTCTTGAAAATGTATCAAAACCAGATTTGGAATTACTACTTGCGTGCGCAGAGCAAAGCGGTATTGATGTAGAAGAATTTAAAGAAGATTTGCATTCGACTAGTGCAAAAAAAGCATTCCAATGCGATTTAAAGTTCACAAATGAAATGCACATTACCGAAATTCCTTCCCTCGTATTCTTTCATGCCAATTCTGATGAGGAAGGTATTAAGATTGCGGGCATTTATTCGTATGATGTATACGTGCAACTCTTAAAAGAAATTGTAAAATGTGATATTGAGCCAGCACCTTTACCACCGCTAGAAGTATTACTAGAAACGATGCAATTTATGTCTTCTAAAGAAATTGCATTTATCTATGACTGCCCGCAGCAAGAAATAGAACGAGAACTTAAAAAATTATCATTAAAAAGAAAAGTACGAATGATTGAAGTAAAATGTGAGCGTTTTTGGAAATGGATTGCAAAGGAAAAAGACCTGGTATAAATACCAGGTCTTTTTCTTTACGGCTTATAAAAATATTAAAGGGGATGGGAGAAATTTTCACGTTCAAACAAAGGGGTATATGTTTGTATGTGAATTCGTTCACGCCTATTATATTACATGGTCCGACATCAGATGACAACCCTTTTTGTCGAATTTCACATTTTTGTCACATTCTAAACGTTTTCATTCATGAATAAGCTTTAAAAAGAAGCTTTTTAGGAGGGATTTTATGAAAAAAACGCATATCTTCTTTCTACTTTTTTGTATTTGTATTTCTTTTTTCCTGTACATTCTTTCCCTATTACAAGCATTTCCAAAGATTATTGCGTTTCCGCTTTTATTCGCAATCATTGTTATTAGCCTCTCTTATTTTAATCATAGAAAGCGATTCAAAGGTTTTTAGGGAACATTATAAAACAGGCTAGTAAGAGAAGAAAAAACAGATATTTTCGTAATAGAGGTTGTTTCTATAAAATGGTAAATGAAATTTTATCGGCGCAAATTCAAATATAGCGACCGTTTCTCAATATATATCGGCGATTCGACAAGAGATATCGATTTCACGACAAATAACAACAAAAAACAGGAGCTTGCTGGCTCCTGTTTCACTATTACTTACCCTCAAATAATAGCGCCTCTAATTCATTTAACTTCTCTTCAAATACTTGTAATGCCTCTTTAACAGGCTCCGGAGATGCCATATCTACTCCTGCCTTTTTCAGCACTTCAATTGGATAATCAGAACTTCCAGCTTTTAAGAATTCGTTAATGTAACGCTCTACTGCTGGTTGTCCTTCTTCTAAGATCTGTTTTGATAACGCTGTTGCCGCACTAAATCCTGTTGCGTATTGATATACATAATAGTTGTAATAGAAGTGCGGGATACGAGACCATTCTAAACCAATCTCTTTATCGATGACTAAAGCATCACCAAAGTATTTTTTATTTAAATCATAGTAGAGTTCAGTTAACATATCTGGCGTAACTGCATGGCCTTCTTGTACTTTTTTATGAATAATATGTTCAAATTCAGCGAACATCGTTTGACGGAATACAGTCCCGCGGAATCCTTCTAAATAATGATTTAATAAGTATAAACGTTCTTTCTTATCTTCTGTCGTTTTTAATAAATAATCATTTAAAATTGCTTCATTACAAGTTGATGCAACTTCCGCAACAAAGATCGAATAGTCACCATACACATGTGGTTGTGTTTTTCTTGTATAGTAGCTATGCACAGAATGCCCAAACTCATGTGCAAGGGTAAATAAATTATTTACATTATCATGCCAGTTCATTAAAATATACGGATTTGTTCCATATGCACCAGATGAATATGCTCCACTTCGTTTCCCTTTGTTTTCATACACGTCTACCCAGCGATTTTCATATGCTTCTTTCAAAATTTCAACATATTGATCACCAAGAACGTTTAATGATTTTAATAAAATTTCTTGAGCTTCTTCATATTTCACATTCATTTTCACTTCTGGTACAAGCGGTGTGTATAAGTCATACATATGCAGTTCATCAAGACCTAATGCACGCTTACGAATATCAATGTAACGATGCAATAAATGTAAATTATCATTTACTGTCTCAACAAGTTGATCATATACTGTTTCAGGAATGTTATTATTGCTTAACGCAGCTTGACGTGCAGAATCATATTTACGAACACGAGCGTTGAAATTATTACGTTTCACCGCACCACTAAGTGTGCTTGCAAATGTATTTTTATATTTCCCATACGTTTCATAAACCGCACGGAATGCATCCTCGCGCACACGACGATCATCACTTTCTAAAAATTGGATATAACGGCCATGTGTGACTTCTACTTCTTCCCCATTCTCATCTTTAATAGATGGGAATTTTAAGTCCGCATTATTCAGCATACCAAATGTATTACTTGATGCACTCAAGACCTCAGACGCTTCAGCTAACAATGCTTCTTCAGCTTCTGATAGTACGTGTGGACGCTGACGTGTAATTTCTTCTAATGCATGTTCATATACGCTTAATTCTTTATTTTCTTGTAAGAATGATTGTAATGTTTCTTCTGAAATTGTTAAAATTTCAGGAACGATATACGCCATGCCGCTAGAGGCTTGCGAATATAAGTTTGTTGCTCGATCATTTAGCGCTTGATAAACAGAATTTGTTGTATCCTGATCGTAACGCATATGAGCATATGTATATAATTTTCCCAGTCTCATTGAGACTTCATCTTCATATTGTAAAGCTTCTAATAATGAATCAGCAGAATCACCAAGTTTTCCTTTAAATTCAGCTAACTTCGGTAGTAACTCTTTCACTGCTTGAAATTCTTTTTCCCATTCTTCATCTGTTTGGAAAATGTCTTCTAATCTCCATGTGTTCATTTCTTCAATCTCACTGCGGTCTGGCAATGTTTTTGCTGTTTTTTGGTCAGCCATACTATAAAACCTCCTTCAAATTTCTATTTATTACAATTCGATTCTTCTTATTTAAATCCTTCCATGTACTCTTTTATTATATCCGCTTTTCCTTTTCCCATGTTGTACTTTGTTTCAAACAAAGATAGTGCATGCGACAAACAAATCGCATCATACTCTTTTATTTCTCCTTCTGTTTTCGGCATCGTAAATTGCCTCGTTTTTCGGTACTTATACATGTCTACTTTCTCAACCATCCCTACTTTACATAAAAATGTTACATATTCTACGATTGCAAATTGCCATACATATTGCGGAAAATACGGTAACGTACGCCGCTGAATACTCCGCCTGTTATTTACATATGAAAAAACAGCATGTAATGAAAAGTATTCTCCAGTTTTAAATTTCCCAATGAAATCTATACAAAGAAGAGCTTGCCATATAAAAGGATGTGTTTGAAATGCAAATGCAGACGGGAGAGGGACACCAATTTCAGATGGAAAACAAGAAGGTGAAAGATGATATCGGTATAAGAGGTGTAAAAGTGATTTATGACTATAATTCCAGATTGGAAGGACATTCGTTCGAAAGTAGGTCTTTTTATTTTGCCATTCCCGCTCTAATCGTTCTTTCGTAATTGGTGTTTGGCAAAAGAGTTCCTCAAAAGTAACAGTACGCAGCGGGAGATACATGCTATGAGAAAAATAAACATTTGTAGAGAACGGAGTAAGAAGTTCGCATTTTATAAATGACTTTTCATTTGGACAGAAAAAGAGAAGCGAAGGCTGAGGATAAGATTGTATGCAGAGAAAATGAAACGAGGATAATGAAATCCAATGAGCAGAGTGCCTTTTCAGTTGATTTCCACCTAATATCCAGATGACTTGTATCCCTTTCTTCCAATATGAAGAAGTTCGTTTTAATAATTGCTGGGTAGATAAAGAAGCACATTGATATTCAATTGCCATCTGTCTCCCATTCCTTTCAATAAAGAGATCAGGTCTTTGCCGAATCACCGGAAGATAATGTTCAATTTCTACATGGAACCCCTGTGATCTAAGCCATCTATATAATTGTTCCTTCCCGCGCATATGGTAAGCAGATTCTGGCTCAGATGAAATGAAGCACTCATTTACTTGTTTATGAGCAAAATGCCATTTCTTTTGCTTTCCTAACTTGAGTTGTACCTCTCGCTTGCAAACTGGACAAAAAAAGCGTTCCCTCTTTCGCATAGTTTGCAGCTTCTTTTCATCTTGGTTATGAAGAAGATGAACCTTTTCACCGTTCTCTCTCCTTGCGACAAACATCATACCACATCCTTTCTATACAGCTTTTTATTCTACAATTTGTTACAAATTCCTTTCTAAGCAAAAAGAAGATGCCCTCGTAAGAACATCTTCTTTATAGTAATGGTGATAATAAACGATATGCCGATTCCACAATTCGCTTATGAAGACGGCGCTTATGAAAGCGATCCACATGGATTTCACTTGATACTTGTAAATCCTCTTCAAAATCCTTAACAAGCTTTCGAATACTGTTTGTATCATATAAAAAGGCGTTCACTTCAAAATTCAAATGAAAACTTCTCATATCCATATTAGCTGTCCCAATTGAAGCTAAATCAGAATCAACAATGACAATCTTACTGTGCAAAAAACCTTTTTCATATTCGTATATCTTTGCCCCTGCATCTAATAACTCCGGAAAATAAGACCTTGATGCATAAAACACAGTTCGTTTATCCGGTTTACTCGGCATTAATAAACGGACATCAATACCAGCAAGAGCTGCCACTTTTAATGCAGATAAAATATCATCGTCTGGAATAAAATAAGGTGTAGCAATCCAAATGGACTTCCTTGCCGAAGCAATCATCGCAAAATAAAGATGCTTAATCGTCTCCCATTTATTATCTGGCCCACCTGCGATAAGTTGTACACCGCCCCAATGATCCCCATCTACTGCTTCCGCTTGTAAATACTCAGGTGCTAATACCGCTTCCCCTGTCATATAAAACCAATCTTGCAGGAATATGAGCTGCAGGCTTTGAACCGCCTCACCTCGTAAATATAAATGCGTATCTCTCCAAAACCCAAAATATTTATTTTTTCCTAAATACTCATCACCAATATTAAGTCCGCCTACAAATCCTTCATTCCCATCAATGACAACAATTTTTCGGTGATTTCGATAATTAATTTTATCGTTCAAAATTGGAAACCTTACTGGAAAGAACGGAATCATCTCGACGCCTGCATCGTTTAATTCATCAATATAAGCATTTGATAGCTTAAAGCTTCCAACCGCATCATATAAAAAACGGACAGTAACCCCTTCCCTAGCCTTCTCAATTAAAATCTCTTTAATTTGTATGCCAAGCTTATCATCACGTACAATGTAATATTCCATATGAATATGATGCTTCGCCTTTTGTAAACCTTGTAAAATGGCTTGGAACGTTTCATCACCATTCGTTAACACTTTCGTTTCTGTCTGAAATGAAATGTTTAAGGCGCCCAACCTATCTGCGAGACGAAATAGTAGTTCTTGATGTTTATGATTCTGTAAAATGCGTTCTTGGTAATCTTCATGCCCTTTGTACTGTAAGAAAGCTTGTTCATCCAAAAGAGCCTTCTTTTGAAACATTCGTTTTCTACGGAAATTTTGTCCAAACAATAAGTACGCAAAGAAGCCAAATACAGGAAAGATACCGAGTACGATTAACCATGTCAACGTTTTAGATGGATGCCTGTTTTCCAAGAAAATAACACAACCAATTAAAAAAGCAGAAACAGTAAATACAATACTTATAATTCCTAAAAATGAAATATCTTTTATGCCTATAACATCCGAATAAAATGCTACATCAATAAACATTCGTAACGAAACAAACACTGCGAATAGACCTAGAAAAAAGAAAAGTAACTTTAGCGTGTTTTTCATTCCTACCCCCCTCACTTACAAAGCTTTTCTACTATTAGAGGATGCTCAAAAAGTCCGATACTCATGTAGTTTCATCTACATCCCCCTACTTTCTTGATTCCCTTTATCTTTAGCACTATTAGCATACCCCATCATATAAAAAGCCGATTTCATAATATTGAAATCGGCCTACGTCTTAGAAGGAAAATGACTGCGAATCGTCTCAAGTGCATGTTCTTTAACAACTTGTTTGCCGTATTCACTCACGCGGTGAACCGTTAAAGTAGATTCTTCTCCATATTCTAAAATAATACTTAAAATACGGTCAATTTCTTCTTCATCGTGTAGCACTTCGTCAAATTCAACATATACATAATAGCGGTCTTCAAACGAATATAGTTCATCTTTTATATCTTCAAATACAAGACGATGACTTAACGAAATAACGTCTTCAAAATCGTCAAATTTAATTAAAAAGCCAAACGTTCCGTCTTCGTTAAAAGGTGTTCCCGCTTCTACCTCTTCCTCTAACTCTAACTCTTGTTGAAATAGCGATTCAATTCGCTCATCTAAAGGGATATCGATAATTTTATCTAGACCTATTGGTAATTCTAATTTTTGTCCATCTTTTGAAAGCTGCGCTTTCGTTACAAGCACTTCAATTCCTTTATCCATCGCTTGTACTTGAATCCATAATGGCCCATCAATAAAGAAATCATCGTAATCACGAGCTTCATCCATCATTTCCCAAAACAATTGTTCACTTCGTTCACGATTGTACCAAATTTCTTCTCGATTAAACCCTCTATCTTCTATATCAACGTACGTAATAAAAAATTTCATCGTATGATCGTTAATTCTTTCAATGTCCAAAATCCAACTCTCCCTTCCTATTTGGAATTGTTATGAAGGGATTCCCCACTCATATGACAAATCAATAGATTCTTGTACTTTCATTTTATGATAAGATTCTCCAGAATGGAAATAAAATTGTTTTATTTTACAAAAACAGTCATTCACCTAGATTATCCTGCACTAATCATTATAATTCCTTACCCTTATATATTCCATTATATACACTCATGATATAAAGTGAAACTTTAATCAGTGGGGGTTTTCTCCATCCCCCACTGATTATTAGTTGAACCAATCGGGCTTTTACGGGCAGTTTATCTCCCACCTAACTTCTTTGCTTTCGCCGAATTTTGAGGTGGGAGTATTATATCTTGCAAATAGCGGAATAAAAAATTGGACATACAATTACACCTAGCACCGTACAATTGTAATAGAGCTGGTCAAGCTTTTTCGTTTCATACATATATCCAAACTGTACTCTTTATTAAAACAGAATAAATGGAGGCAAAATGATGGAGTTAGATTTTTTGACATCTATACTAATGATTGTCGGTATCGATGTTGTATTAGGCGGTGATAATGCAATTGTAATCGCGCTTGCAAGCCGAAACTTACCTGAATCTAAACGGAATAAAGCTATTTTAATTGGTACGGTCCTAGCAATCGTACTGCGAATTCTCCTTACAATACTGGCCGTGTACTTACTAGACATTCCTTTCTTACAACTTATTGGCGGCATCTTACTTACACTAATTGCCGTAAATTTACTTACTGATAATAGCAATAATCTTTCTTCTATACAAGGAAAGACGACATTATTTCAAGCAATTCGTACAATTGTATTTGCCGATCTCGTTATGGGTTTTGATAATGTCCTTGCGATCGCTGGAGCGGCTCATGGAAATTTCACACTCGTCATCATCGGATTATTAATTTCCATTCCCATTATCATTTGGGGAAGCAAACTCATCTTACTATTTATGGAGCGGTTTCCTTTTCTTATTTATTGCGGGGGAGCAATTCTTGCTTACACAGCCGGAAGAATGGTCACCCATGAAGTGAGGCTTGCAAACTTCTTCCAACACAACCCGACCTTTGCAACAAGCATGCCCTTCCTCTTTATTTTCACAGTATTAGCTATTGGGTTTATTGTTCAGCATATCAAATTAGGGAATGTAAATTGACCACTCCCACGGCTGAAGCGCGTCGGCTTTCCTGCTCACAAACCCTGTAATGAATATATATATGCGAAAACCTTCTACTGTAAGGTAGAAGGTTTTCATATACATAACTTGTATTGTTAATTTACTAGACGCTGTGCTTCACGTAATTGAAAGGTTCTTACTGTACGTGGTAAGAAGCGACGAATTTCATCTTCGTTATAACCTACTTGCAGGCGTTTTTCGTCAATCATAATCGGGCGACGTAAAATGCCTGGGTAGTCACGAATCATCTTATATAAATCTTGAAGTGGTAAAGATTCTAAGTTAACATTCAACTCTTGGAAAACTTTTGAACGAGTTGAAATAATCTCATCCGTTCCGCTTTCTGTCATGCGTAAAATTTCTTTAATTTCCTCAATCGTTAATGGATCGGAGAAAATATTACGTTCTGTATAAGGAATATGATTTTCCTCTAGCCATAATTTCGCCTTTCTACAAGACGTACAACTTGGAGAACTATATAGTGTTACCATACAAGACTCACTCTCCTTAAAGAGTACAAATTCTGTACTAATTACAGTTTAAATTTCTATTTTCCAGCAATTCTTCACTATGACTTGTCTTACAGCAAAATGAAAAATCGCCTTACATGTAAACAACAACTTTTAAGCAAGTAACTCTTATTAAACAACAATTACTTTAAATAAGTAACTTCTATAATCATTATACAATAGATTCTGAAAGAAATATACAGTAAATTTCCTTTCCAATAGGAAAACTCATCTTTCATTAAGCTGAAATTTTCATGGACTTTCCATGGAACAAATCCTTCTGTTTTATTAACATATATACCTTTCCTGCTACTTCTTAACATGTTCATAGAAGCTGTCCATCCAATCAACCAGTTGCTAAAGATAACGTTTTCTTACCCTTTTCATCACAAAACCGCAGTAAAATGTAAGACATATCCATTGATACATTACCTCAAAAAAGAACGTTTGTTCTCATTTCATTTTATCAAATCTCCCAGTTACTGTCTATACCATTTTCAAGTAAAATATTTATTTTCTAACTTTTCTTTCTTTTTAACTTTTTTTCTCATACAATAAAAATATAGACAGGCAAAGGGGGATTCCATATGGTTGCTTTTTTTATTGATTTTGCCATTGTCGCTACCCTCGTCATTGGAATCACAGCATTGATTGGCGTCATTACAAATGGTGTTGGTGAAAAATTATTTGGCCGGAAAGAAAAAATGAAATTTGTTAATAAAAGTGCAGAAGTGCAATCTGGTTGGAAGCAAGTTGGCGGAAAAGGGATTTATAAAAAACGTACGTATTAAAAAGAAGCAGGAACATACCTGCTTCTTTTTTTGATAATTATTCAACTGATGCCCATTTGAAGCTTAAGTCTCCGCCGTAATTATGCTTATAAATATCTTTAACCGTTCCTCTTTGTAAGTAAGCCACACTACGTTGGTATATAGGCGCAATTGCCGCATCATCCATCAGCAGTTTTTCTGCTTCCAGTAAACTATTCCAGCGCGCTTTTACATCGCTACCATCTGTCTTCGCCTTCATAATAATTTCATCGTATTTCGGATTAGAATATTTCATTTTATTTTGCGCACCATCTGTGACAAACATATCAAGGTACGTTACTGGATCTGGGAAATCTGGGCTCCATCCAGCAAATGTCATGTCATAGTCTCCGTTTTCCTCAAGTTTAAGCTTTTGTGCAAATGGCTGTTGCTTAATTTTCAGCGTGAAACCTGGTAAGTTCTTTTCTAGTTCTCCTTTTAAATATTCTCCTGTTTTCTTAGATAAATCTACATCTTCATTTAATAACTCAATTTCAATTTTGTCTTTCCCTAATTCTTTTTTACCTGCTTCCCAATATTTCTTGGCTTCTTTTGCATTTGCTTTTACTAACTCGCCATTTTCAGCTCGGAAGTCCTTTTTATTTGGTCCTGTAATAAATTTACTTGGAATTAATCCTGTCGCTTCAGTAGAGCCGTTATTTAAAATCGTTTCAACAAGCGGTTTACGATCAAAAGCAAGAGAGATTGCTTTACGTATGTTTTTATTTGCTAAAGCTTCGTTTTTCTGATTGAAACGAAGGAAGAATACAGAAGCTTCCTGTGCAGTTTTAAAATCTTTGTCCCCTTTATATTTATCAACAAACTCAGATCTCAAAGTAACACGATCGATTGCTTTTGTGTCATATAGATTGATCGCTGTTGCTAAGTCTTTAACAATATTAAAATTCACTTCTTCTACCTTCACTGTTTTATTGTCCCAATATGAAGGGTTTTTCTTAATTTGGAAACTTGTCTCATGCTTCCACTCACTTAATACGAACGGTCCATTATATAATGTTGTATTTGCTTCTAAACCAAACTTGTCTCCCTGTTCTTTCGCATACTTTTCATTTACAGGATAAAACAGAGGATAAATCATTAAGTTTTCAAAATAAGGAACTGGATGCTCAAGTTCTACTTCTAATGTATAATCATCAATGGCTTTTATACCTAGTTGATCTGGCGTCATTTCTTTTTTATTAATTTTTTGCGCGTTCTTTACATCAAACATAATATATGCTGATACCGCTGCTTTATCAGGATTAATCGCTCGTTGCCATCCATATACAAAGTCTTTCGCTGTTAAAGGGTCTCCGTTAGACCACTTCGCATCTTCGCGTAATTTAAACGTATACTTTTTACCATCTGCTGATTTTTCGCTTGATTTCGCTACACCTGGAATGAGCTTATCTCCTTTTTCAAGACGGTATAGCCCTTCCATTGTATTATTCATCACGCGTGATGATACCGCATCAGCTGATAACGCTGGATCCATCGTTGGAATTTCTTGTGTTTCCGTCATATTGATGACTTGTTTTCCTGTATTTTTCTCCCCTTTTGCTTTCGCCCCTGGCTCATCTTTTTGATAACTACATGCCCCTAACATCATGCTCATTGCCAATGTCGATGCTACAAAAACTGGTACTTTTTTCTTCATTCTGCTACCCCTCCCAAAAATGTTAGCCCTTTCATTTTCAAACAAAAAGAAATATATGTATGTTCTAATAATTCATATTATACATATAAATATATTCTTTGTATATTTATATTTCTATCTTATTAAAATTTTCTGTTAACATTTCATTTTCTGTAAACGTTTTATATTGCGTATTTTAGTGCTTAAAATACTAAATTTATAATTTTTCGTAATTATCAAAATTATAAAAGTATAATTAATTTTATATCACATAATATCTTTTGTATAATTATTCTCTTTTAAAATAAAATCAATCTGTAGCGACTCTATCGTTTTCTCCTTTTGTTTTCATACTGCATGGTTCTAAAAAAGGATCTAACCGCTTCTATGTTTGGATGGATCCTCTCTCCCACCTAAAAGAAAGAGGGTCTCTGTCAAGGTTTTAATTCATACTTATATATTTAAAAAATACAACTCTAATAAATAGTTGTTAACCGCGTTACAAAATAAATGCAAGTGTTGCTAAAGTGTGTTAAGATACATTTTGTTTCAAAATGGATATCGGAAAAGTGAGGGATGATATGACAGAGATCACGTCCAAAAAAGAACAAGAACAAAAGTTAAATTTATTCTTCTTAACATGGCCCATTTTTTTAGAAGTTTTTCTTTTTATGTTAATGGGGATTGCTGATACTTTTATGCTAAGTGCATTATCAGATGACGCAGTATCAGGTGTTGGAGCTGCGAATCAATACCTTCATATCGCAATATTAGTACTAGAAGTAATCGGAAACGGTGCCGCGATTGTTGTTTCTCAATATCTTGGTTCCAAACGATATATGGAAGCTTCAAAAATATCAGTACTAGCAGTGACCTTAAATTTAGGAGTCGGGCTTATCATAAGTGCCATTTTTCTATTATTCTCAAAAAATATGATGATGGCGATGAATTTACAAGGTGACGTATTAACTTACGCACAAAATTACTTATCAATTGTTGGGGGAGCAATCTTTCTTCAAGCGATTATCAATTCACTCGCTGCTATTATTCGCGTTCACGGATTTACAAAACAAGCAATGTTTATTTCACTTGGAATGAATATTATTCATATCGCTGGTAACTATGTCCTTATTTTCGGTAAGTTCGGCATGCCTGAATTAGGTGTTGAAGGAGCAGCAATTTCCTCTGCTTTCAGTCGACTTATCGCACTTGTTGTCTTCTTCTGGCTACTATACCGCGTCATGGAATACCGTGTTAAATTGAACTACTATATTACATTATCAAAAGAATATATTAGCAAGATCTTAAAAATTGGTATCCCATCAGCTTTTGAACAAGTTATGTACCAAGCATGTCAAATTGTCTTCCTATATTACGCAACATACTTAGGAGCAGAATCATTAGCTGCAAGACAATACGCAACAAACATTTCCATGTTTACTTTCCTATTCGCTATCGCGATTGGAATGGGGACTGCGATCATTGTCGGTCGTTTAGTTGGCGGCAATGAGAAGGACGAAGCATATGTACGCGTGTGGAAAAGTGTAAAGTGGGCCATCAGTGTTACGTTATGTATGGTTATTCTTGTCATGACATTCCGCACCCAGTTAATGGGGTTATTTACAGATAATCCTCACGTTATCACTTTAGGATCAACTGTTCTTTTATTAAGCATTCTGTTAGAGACTGGCCGGACGATGAATATTGTCATCATTAATTCACTGCGTGCAGCTGGTGATGCGAAATACCCTGTTTTAATTGGAGCATTCTCAATGGTTTTAATGAGCTTACCACTCGGCTATTTTTTTGTTTTTCATTTAGATATGGGACTTCCAGGTATATGGTTAGCGATTGCTATTGATGAATGGACGCGTGCCATCATCATGTTCTTCCGCTGGAAAAGCAGAGCCTGGGAAAATTATGCGCTTGTTAAACCGGAGACTTCTGAAGAGTCAGCTTAAGCTTAATGTTAATGAAAACGGATTGGAGAAAGCCTTCTCCAATCCGTTTTTTGTGTCGTTCTTTGTCGGAACGTCGATATCCCTTGTCAAATCGTCGATATATTTCAATTTGCGCCGATATATTATGAGAAACAGTCGATATATTTGAGTTTGCGTCGATAAAATTTCATTTACTCTTTGAAACCAATAGTAGCTTCCACTTATTCTCTCCTTTTGTTTTCACTCGGCATGGGCGCTAAAAAAGGCACTGACCGCTTCTATGCTTGAGCGGATCCTCTCCCTCCCAAAAAGAAAGGTTTTTCTATCAATAAATAGAAAAAAATAGAAAAGAAGCGACCTCTCTGGCCGCTTCTTTCTATTATTGATAGATTTCTTTATATTTCTTGTATTCTGCTTCGGAACAAAGAACGAAATGTCCTGGGCGAATTTCTCGCATCTTTGGCTCTTCATTTCCGTATTGATGCTGAGATGGATCATATACGATACGCTTACGATTGCGCTCGTAATCTGGATCTGGAAGCGGAATTGCTGATAATAGTGATTTTGTATACGGATGAATTGGATTCTCGTATAACTCATCACTACTTGTTAATTCAACAATTTGACCGCGGTACATAACACCGATGCGATCACTGATGTATTTTACCATGGATAAATCATGGGCGATGAATAAATATGTTAAACCTTTTTCTCTTTGCAGTTGTTTCAATAAGTTTACAACTTGCGCTTGAATCGATACGTCAAGTGC
This sequence comes from Bacillus sp. TL12, assembly GCF_022625245.1. NCBI lineage: Bacteria > Bacillati > Bacillota > Bacilli > Caryophanales > Bacillaceae > Bacillus > Bacillus sp. TL12. The sequence goes on from NZ_JAJJBY010000018.1 coordinate 14,570, forward strand.
TGAAATCGGTTCATCCGCAATAATGAATTCTGGTTCTACTGCAAGTGCGCGAGCAATTCCGATACGTTGACGTTGTCCACCAGAGAACTCATGTGGGAAACGGTTCGCATGCTCTTTATTTAAACCAACTGTGTTTAATAATTCATGCACACGATCCATACGTTCTTTTTTGCTTTTTGCTAAACCGTGAATATCAATGCCTTCTGCAATAATATCTCCAACTGTCATACGAGGGTTTAATGAAGCGTACGGATCTTGGAAAATCATTTGCATTTTACGATTAAATTTCTTTAATTCTGCACGTGATTTCTTACCATGTACATCTTCACCATCGAACAACACTTCTCCAGCAGTTGCATCGTATAACCTGATAATTGTTCTTCCAGTTGTTGATTTTCCGCAACCCGATTCTCCTACAAGTCCAAATGTTTCACCGCGGAAAATATCAAATGAAATATCGTTAACCGCTTTTACAACACCACCACTAACGTTAAAGTGTTGCTTTACATTTTTTACTTCAATTAACTTCTCACGTTGCTTAGTCATGTTGTTCACCTGCTTTCATTTGAAGAATTCGTTTCTTAACGACTTCTGGCGGATCCACTTCTGGAGCTTGCTCGTGAAGTAACCATGTTGCCGCATAATGTGTGTCACTTACTTTAAAGAATGGTGGTTCCATTTCAAAGTCAATTTTCAGTGCCTGTGGGTTACGTGGTGCAAATGCATCCCCTTTCGGCGGTTTTAATAAATCTGGAGGTGTTCCAGGAATTGCGTACAACTCTGCTTCTGAACCATCTAAACTTGGCATAGATGCGATTAATCCCCATGTATATGGATGTTTCGGGTTGTAGAAAATCTCATCAACTGTACCAATCTCAACAACTTTACCAGCATACATAACCGCAACTCTATCAGCAACGTTTGCCACTACGCCTAAATCATGCGTAATGAAAATAATCGCTGCTTCTGTTTTCTGTTGAATATCCTTCATAAGCTCTAAAATTTGTGCTTGAATTGTAACGTCAAGTGCTGTTGTCGGCTCATCCGCAATCAATAATTTCGGATTACAAGCTAGCGCCATCGCAATAACAACACGCTGCCTCATACCACCAGAGAATTGGTGCGGGTATTGTTTTAAACGTGCTTCTGGATTTGGAATTCCAACAAGATCAAGAAGCTCTAAAGCAACTTTACGAGCATCCGCTTTGCTCATGCCTTGGTGTTTAATAAGACCTTCCATAATTTGATTCCCAATTGTCATCGTTGGGTTCAATGATGTCATCGGATCTTGGAAAATCATTGCAATTTCTTTCCCACGCACAGCCTGCATTTCTTTTTCCGTTAATTTTGTTAAATCACGACCATCAAATACAATTTCTCCATTTTTAATACGTCCTGGAGGGTTAGGGATTAATCCCATTAGCGCTTTCGAAGTAACTGATTTCCCAGAACCAGATTCTCCTACAATCGCTAATGTTTCTCCCTTTTTCAAATCAAATGTAACTCCGCGAACAGCTTGTACTTCACCAGCATGTGTATCAAAGGAGACTTGTAAATCTTTTACCTCTAACAATGTTTTCATTTTTACTTCTCCTTTCTCGTTTACTTACGCATTTTTGGATCTAACGCATCGCGTAATCCATCTGCCATTAAGTTAAATGCTAAAATTAACATACTGATAACAACCGCAGGGATGAACATCATATGTGGATACGTTTGAATTGACTTATATCCATCATTTACAAGAGACCCAAGTGATGCAGTTGGTGGCTGAATACCTAGCCCGATGAAACTTAAGAACGCTTCACCAAACACCGCTGTAGGAATTGTAAACATTGTCATAACGATAATTGGTCCCATTACGTTCGGAATTAAGTGTTTCACAATTAATTGTGTATTTGTTGCACCTAATGTACGAGATGCTAATACATATTCTTGAGTTTTTAATTTTAATACTTGTCCACGTACAATCCGCGACATTCCAATCCAACCTGTAATTGCCATCGCGAATGTGATTGATAAAATACCCGGATCCATAATGATTACCATTAAAATAACGATGATTAAATATGGAATACCATTGATAATCTCCATAATACGCTGCATAATGTTATCTACTCGTCCGCCATAGAACGCTGAAATACCACCGTATGCAACCCCAATTACTAGGTCAATTGCTGCTGCTAAAAGAGCGATATATAATGATACGCGTGTACCTTCCCATGTTCTTGTCCAAAGATCACGACCAAGATCATCTGTACCGAACCAGAAATACTCTTTAATATCACGTTTCTCATATTGATCAACACCATATTGATCTGTACCATCAAATGGTAACCAATGAATGTTTTCTAATACTGGAATTTTAGGCGGCATCTTTGCACGGCCTAAATCTTGATCTTTATAAGAATACTTACTCATCATTGGTCCAAAAATTGCCATAAGCGCAATCAAAACCAATAGGATTAGACCAAACATTGCTCCTTTATGTTGAAACAAGCGTCTTCTTACATCTTGCCAAAACGTTAAGCTTGGACGGGCAATGACTTCATTATCAACATTACTTTGATTGGCTGGTTGAAATAAATCTGGAGATAATTTTTGTAAATCTTTCATCATTTTTTCCCTCCCGCTAAACGAATACGAGGATCAATAATTCCATATAAAATATCCACGATAAAGATAACTAAAATAAAGATTGCACTATAGAAAATTGTTGTCCCCATAATAACTGTATAGTCATTTAATTGGATCGATTTAACGAATTGTTCCCCAAGTCCAGGTACAGCATAGATCTGCTCAATAACTAGTGTTCCTGTAATTAATCCTGCAACCATTGGTCCTAAAATTGTAACAACTGGAATCAATGCGTTACGAAGTGCGTGTTTTATAATAATAACACCTTGACTAATTCCCTTTGCTTTTGCGGTTAAAATGTAATCAGCTTGCATAACTTCGATTAACTCTGCACGAGCAAAACGCGCGATTGTTGCAGTAACAGCCATTGACAAAGCAACTGTAGGCATGACTGTAAATTCAGGTCCTTTCCAGAATGCTACTGGGAACCATCCAAGTTTTACCCCTACAAAGTATTGTAGTAATGCTGCGAATACGAATGATGGTACCGACATTCCGAGTACAGAAATAATGGTTGCCCCATAATCGACCCATGTATTATTACGAAGTGCTGCAATAATCCCTAAGATTAAACCGATAAATGTTCCTAACATGATTGCCTGTAAACCAAGCTGTGCTGATGGTCCGATACGATCGACAATCATATCCGTTACAGGACGGTTATCGTACTGGAATGATACTCCTAAATCACCTTTTGCTAAGTTTCCTAAGTAGCGTGCATATTGCACTGGTACTGGATCATTCAAACCATATTTCTCCAAGATGATTTCTTTTTGCGCCGGAGATAATTTCTCTTGGTTCTTAAGTGGAGAACCCGGCAGTAATTTCATTAAAAAGAATGTCAGCGTAGTAATTAAAAATAATGTCAAAGCCATATACACGAAACGTTTTAATGCATAACGTCCCATAGTCAAGCACCTCCCCATTTTCTCAAAAGCAATAAGATAGTTTCAAATATTCTAACTTTTATTTTTTTAAAATAAGAGTATCTGCCCATCATAGGCATATACCCTTATTCATGATGGAAACCATTTTTATTTTTTGACTTCAACCCATTTGTAGCTAAATTCGCCACCATATTTATGTTCTAACAGCCCTGTAATCGAGCTGCGTTGTAAATATGCTTTTCCTGGTTGATATACTGGAGCAATTGCTGCATCTTCAAGCAGTTGTTTTTCTGCTTTTAGCAATGTATCCCAACGAGCTTGTACATCTGTCTCCACTTTTGCTTTCTTAATTAATTCATCATAAGCTGGATTTGCATAGTTGACTTTGTTTTGTGCATTTCCTGTTGTATACATATCTAGGAATGACATTGGATCCATATAATCTGGACTCCATCCTGCATATGACATTGCATAATCTCCACTTGCTTCAAGTTTTAGTTTTTGTGCAAATGGCTGCATTTTCATTGAAATTGTTAAGCCTGGTAAATTCTTTTCAAATTGCCCTTTTAAATACTCGCCAATTTTCTTAGCATCATCTGTATCAAAGTTAAGCAACTCTAAATCTACTTTATCAACACCAAGTTCTTTTTTACCAGCTTCCCAATATTTTTGAGCCTCTTTTATATCTTCTTTTATAAGCTTACCATTTTCTTCACGGAAGTCTTTTCCACTTGGTCCTTTCGCTAAACCGTTCGGAACAAAACCGTATATCCCCTGTGAACCATCATTTAAAATAAATTTTCCGATGTTTTCACGTTCAAAGGCCATCGATATTGCTTTACGGATATTCTTATTTGCTAAGAACTTGTTCTTTTCATTTAAACGAATAAACTGCGTGGAAGGTTTCTTAATTGTCTTAAAATCAGAATCTTTTTTGTATTTATCTACAAATTCTGATGTCAATACGACACGATCAATTGCTTTTGTCTCATATAAGTTTATTGCAGTTGAACGATCCTTTACAATATTGAAGTTTACTTCTTCAAGCTTCACTACTTTATTGTCCCAGTATGTCTCATTTTTCTTAAGCTGGAAACTTTGTTCATGTTTCCACTCATTTAAAACAAATGGACCGTTATAGAGCGTCGTATTAGATTCTAATCCAAATTTATCTCCTTGTTCTTTTACGAACTTTTCATTTAATGGATAGAATGTTGGATATACTGTTAAGCTAACAAAGTAAGGAACAGGGTTGTCTAATTCCACTTCTAGTGTGTGATCATCGATCGCTTTTACGCCAAGTTCTTCAACTGGCAACTCTTTTTTATTAATTTTTTCGGCATTCTTTACATCGAATAATATGTAAGCAAATTTCGCACCTGTATTTGAATCAACAGCTCGTCTCCAAGAATAGACGAAATCTTTAGCTGTTACAGGTTCCCCATTAGACCACTTCGCATCATCGCGTAATTTAAATACATATTTCTTGCCATCTTCCGTTTTCTCGTAAGACTTTGCCACACCTGGAACGAGTTTATCGTCTTTCCCAAGGCGATATAATCCTTCCATTGTGTTGTTCATTATGTTGGAAGACGCCGCATCCGTTGATAATGTCGTATCCATTGTCGGAATTTCAGCAGTTTCAGTTAAATTTAGTACTTGTTTACCTGAAGTACTGCCTCCTTTTGCATTCGCTTTCGTATCCTCTTGCTGATAACTACAAGCGCCAAGCATACTGACCGTCAATGTCGATGCAAGTAATAGCGGTATCTTTTTCTTCATGTTGTACTACCTCCCCTATTTGCACTTCCTGTACCCTCACTTGTTAAAAGATAGAATTGAAAGAATAATCTCCAAGTTTCTACAATTTTCATTATACATATAATACGAAGATTGTGAATATAGTTTTTTGTTTTTTTGTTAAAATTTTTAATAAATTATTTATTTTTTTTATTTTTTGTAAAGGGACAACTTAACATTGCTCCCATCATATTGAAATAAAATACATAATTGCGTATAATTTTCAAAAAATTATTTCTAGTACTTATTATAACTTTTATAGTATAATAATTCTAGTAATATTTTGACGGAGGTGAACATTTTGAATAGAATTTATTTTCGAACCAGCATATTACTATTATTGGCAATAATCGCTTCTATCATCGGAGCATTCCTGGCTTCAACGCATTATTTGTTGAATTTTGTCAATATTATGTTTTATATTGCGTTATTTTTTATTATTTTAGGCGGTTTTTTATTTCTATTTCAAAGGGGATTTTTCAATATAACGATGTACGCTTTCCAAAGAGTGTTTGGAACAAATAAAAAAGTAGAGTCTTTAATTGAAGGAGAAGAACCAGCAGTAGATAAAAAAGAACGCATCTATAAAACGTATTCTTTCGCCTGGACATACCCGATCTGCATGACAGGTGTCCTTTTAGCCCTCGCCTCTACAATCATTAGCTTCACTATTTTGATGTAGTTTGCAAACGATTTTTCATATGATATAATTACTTGCAAAACATTTTGTTATAAACAAGCGCAAGTGGCTCGCTCAGAATGCGAGGGGGATGGAGCTCCTAACATAGAGGCGCTTTTTGCCTCGCAGAAAGGCGCGAAGCCACCGAGTATTCTTGCCACTGGAGCTGGATTACATAAAAAGCGCAGGTAGCTCGTTCAAAATACGAACTAGCTTACAATAAATTCATATGTATGCGATGAAAAAGAAGAGTACATATTGCAACAATTTCAGAGAGCTTGTGGTCGGTGCGAACAAGTAATTGTACAGTATGGAATGGGCTTTAGAGCACCAAACCGAACCGAAAGAAGTAGGCTTTGGCGTTACATCCAGACGTTATAATGGATAAAAGAGATTTCACGATTTGTGAAATAATTAGGGTGGTACCGCGGTCCATTCGTCCCTAGATACATTGGGGATGAATGGGCTTTTTTGTATTAAAAAAGCGGAAGCGGCTCGTTCAGAATGTGAGGGGGATGGAGCTCCTGACATAGAGGCGCTCTTTGCCTCGCAGGAAGGTGCGAAGCCACCGATCATTCTTGCCGCTGAAGCTGGATTATATATAAAGCGGAAGCGGCTCATATTGATCCACTTCTCTCACCCTTCACCAATACATACAAATTTCAAGGAGGAATTACCGATGTCAGTTATTTTTTCTGGTATTCAGCCGAGCGGAACAATTACGCTTGGAAACTATTTAGGAGCAATGAAACAATTTACAGAATTACAAAACGAACATGATTGTTATTTCTGTATCGTAAACCAACATGCCATTACAGTAGCTCAAGATCCTGTACAACTTCGTAAAAATATTCGTAGCCTAGCTGCACTGTATGTAGCTTGCGGTATTGATCCTGAAAAGGCAACTTTATTTGTACAATCAGAGGTGCCTGCACACGCTCAGCTTGGATGGATTATGCAATCTATCGCATATGTTGGAGAATTAGAGCGCATGACGCAATATAAAGATAAATCATCTGGCAGAGAATCCGTTCCAGCTGGATTACTTACGTATCCACCATTAATGGCAGCTGATATCTTGCTTTACAATACTGAGATTGTGCCAGTTGGTGACGATCAAAAACAACATATGGAATTAACACGCGATTTAGCAGAGCGTTTTAACAAACGTTTCCGCGAAGTATTTACAATTCCAGAAATCCGTATTCCAAAAGTAGGCGCACGTGTTATGTCATTAACAGAGCCTACGAAAAAAATGAGTAAATCTGATCCAAATCCAAAATCAATGATTAGCATGCTTGACGATCCAAAAACAATCGAAAAGAAAATTAAAAGTGCCGTAACTGATTCTGACGGCATTGTAAAATACGATAAAGAAAACAAACCTGGCATTTCCAACTTATTAACAATCTACTCTTCCTTCTCAGGCAAAACAATTGAAGAAATAGTAGCTGCATATGAAGGAAAAGGATACGGCGACTTTAAAGGCGACTTAGCTCAAGTAGTCGTAGAAGCAATTCGTCCAATTCAAGACAAATATAACGAACTCATCAATTCTCCTGAATTAGATGAAATCCTTGACAAAGGTGCCGAAAAAGCAAACCGCGTTGCCTTCAAACAATTACGCAAAGTAGAAAATGCAATGGGACTAAGCAGAAAACGTAGGTAATAAAAAAGCGGAAGTGGCTCGTTCAGCTCTGACTGGCTAAGGTTCTTTCGCATAGAAGGCGCTCTTTGCCTTCTTATGCGGAAGGTTCTTAGACACGAAGGGCTAGGAGCCGGAGCTGGATTACTACAAAAAGCGAAAGCGGCTCATTTAGAATGTGAGGGGGATGGAGCTCCTGACGTAGAGGCGGGTTTTGCCTCGCAGGAAAGCGCGAAGCCACCGAACAACATTCTTGCCACTGAAGCTGGATTATACCAAAAAGCGGAGGCGACTGCTTAGCCCTGGGTGGCTAAGCAGTCGCCTCCTCAAGCTAGACAAAATTAAAAAACCGCCAAATTTGGCGGCTTTTTTAATTTACCTTTTGTTCATTTTCCATTTCCCATAACTTTTCAAAGAATGGTTGCCCTTTTACAAGGCGTTCACATAACTGTTCGTGTTTCTCTGACCAGCCATATTGCGCTTCTTCATAAAGGCGCTCCCAAACATCTTCAAATTTCATATGTTGAACAGTTCCATATGCTGCTGGATCCCATTCTGTATACCAATAACGGATTTCAGCTGGATTTTTCGTTGTATGTAGTTGATCTAGCGCCATAAAAAGCAATTGTTTTAATTGTCGTTCTTTACGAGTTAAGCCATTCATAATATATGGCGATGGCGATAAAATATGATGTTCCTTTTTTGATTCTTCCATTTGAAACTCATACTTTTCTGCTTGGACATTTTCCACCATCTCATATACCATCTGCTCTTGACGTGGAATAAGCCTGCTTTTTCGAATCGGTACATTGTACCCAATTGAATCTACTGCAATAATTCCTTTTCCATCTGTGACAACAAAACAATACTCTTGCTGCAAACGCTCGTGATTTTTACGAATATACGCCTTATGATGTACGTCTTCCAATAGTTTTTGCGGAAGTTCCAATAATTCGTTCTCGATGTAATGATATAATGTGGAATCTACTTTTAATAATGGCACTTGATCTAATAATTCGATCGTATCATCCTTCCGCCATTCGTAAAAATGACAAACGTTATACCCATTTTCTTCACCTTCAAACCAATTTACCCATACATCATGCAGATATAACATTTTCTACCCCTCACTTCACTACTGTTTGTACAACTCATTATGTTCATTTTTTGTAATTTTTATTCCATGAAAGGAAATATATTCTATGTATATATTCATTTTTATTTTCCGACACATAAGTAGTGGCTATTCTAACAAAATAAACTAGCGAACAAGAAGCTAAATAAAATTTTATCAGCGATTTTTCAAATATATCGACCGTTTCTCACCATATATCGACGCAAATTCAAATATATCGGCGATTCGACAAAGGATATCGACTAAACGACAAAAAAACGATACAAAAACTTTCTATACAACCTCAAAAAAACTTGGCAGCGCCAAGTTTTTGATTGATCACCTATTAAGAAGTAAAAGCATTCGCTTTATTTAATATACGCATGGCATCTAAGGACAATAAAGAAAGCGTATTATCTTTCTCAACTTCCACACAATCTTTGACAATATGAAATCCGACGCCATACCCAAGCATCTTTGGATATATTTGCATTCCATTTAGTAAACAATCGTGCTCCCTTGTGCCTCTCTTTATATCTATTCTTTCTTTTACAATCTTCTCCCAATAATGAACCGCTTCCTCTTTTGAAAAGTATGACGTCCACGGTGCATAATCCATTTCTGTATGTCTTTCATACACAGCTTGCTCTGCCAGCCCCTCCATAATGATTGTATCAAGCAATGTATAGTCTCTTTCTTTCTTTCCAATTTGATGTAACCGACATATATGATGATATTCATGCGTAAGTAAGGCTTTTAGCTCCTTCACTGAATTTCGGCCACTTACAAACAAAAAAATAACATGCCGCATGGTTAAACCAGCTTTTCCGTTATATTCCACTTGCACAGTCCGGTTATATGAATCTGATAATAAAATAAAGACAGGGACATCTGGACCTTGCAACCAGTTCTTTAGTTCTGCATACTCCTTAGCAAGCTCTTTCCAAATCTGTTTTTCTTCTAGCTGCTCGATTTCTTTTTGTCCTTCCATCACCGGACGGTACATTCCTTTAGAAATTAAAAATTGATATAACCTTTCCTTTGGCAATGGAATGTATTTCGTAAACTTCTCACAAAGCTTTTCGGGACGTCCATAATAAAGGTGCAACCAATCTGCCGTTTGAATAACCCCCATCTTCACCCCTCCCTTTTCTTCTATATATATGCAAGAAAAGGAGCGAACGCGAAGTGATAAAGTAAAACTTTTGATTGGCTTTACTTTGTTCCTGGCTTCGCAACTACATCTTTCCCACATGGCATAGAGTGAAAAAAGTACTGACCGCTTCTATCCAAGATCGGACGCTCTCTTCCCCCAAAAAGAAAGAGTATTTTAAGAAACAACCTCTTTGCTACCTCCCAAAATACCATCTTACTACTTACGCTTTAAATACTACTACTGCGTTACGGCTATGAACACAAAAACTGACCCACTCTCACTTTCTCCTTCTGGTTTCACACGGCATGGGGCGAAAAAAGATCTGACCGCTTCTACGCATGTATGGACGCTCTCTTCCAACTAAAAAAGAGAGGGTTTTAACCCCCTCTCTCACTACAATATACTATTGATATTTTTTAAATACTAACACTGCGTTATGACCACCGAACCCTAATGAGTTACTTAAAACAGTATTTACTTCTTGATGTCTCGCTTTATTTGGTACGTAATCTAAATCACACTCTGGATCTGGTGTTTCATAGTTAATTGTTGGCGGAATTACTCCATCTGTAATCGATTTTACTGAGAAAATCGCCTCAACAGCACCAGCTGCGCCTAATAAGTGTCCAGTCATTGATTTTGTAGAGCTAATCGCTACTTTATATGCATGCTCACCAAATGTTTCTTTGATTGCCATCGTTTCATATTTCTCATTCGCATCTGTACTTGTACCATGCGCATTAATATAATCGATATCGTCAGGCTGAAGTCCTGCATCTGCTAATGCTTGGCGCATCGCACGAACGCCGCCCTCACCGCCAGGAGCAGGCATTGTAATATGGAACGCATCACCTGTTGCACCATATCCAACAAGTTCAGCATAAATACGCGCACCACGTGCTAATGCATGTTCTAGTTCTTCAAGGATAAGAATACCTGCGCCCTCTCCCATTACAAATCCACTACGATTTTTATCAAATGGACGACAAGCAGTTGCTGGGTCGTCATTAAACGTTAATGCTTTTGCTGAACTGAATCCTGCAAACGCCATACTTGTTAACGGCGCTTCTGCTCCACCTGTAATCATCGCATCTGCATCACCACGCTGAATCACTTTAAAAGCATCGCCGATTGAATTTGCACCTGATGCACAAGCTGTTACAGAGCAAGTATTAATTCCTTTTGCACCTGTAGCAATCGATACTTGGCCAGCAGCCATATCAGGAATCATCATTGGTACGAAAAATGGACTAACGCGGCGTGGTCCTTTTTCTGTAAAGATTTTAAATTGTTCTTCGTATGTTTCCATACCACCAATACCAGACCCTACCCATACACCAATGCGCGGGCCGTTTTCTTCTGTAATTTCTAACTTCGCATCTTCAACTGCCATTTTTGCTGCTGCTACAGCATATTGCGTAAAGCGGTCCATACGGCGCGCTTCTTTTTTATCCATATATTTCTCGACTTCAAAGTCGTTAATTTCTGCTGCTACTTTTGCAGGAAATAATTCTGGATCTATGCGTGTAATACGTCCGATTCCAGATACACCATTTTTAATGTTATTCCAAGCCGTTTCAACATCCGTTCCAATGGGTGTAACAGCTCCTAATCCTGTAATTACGACACGCTTCTTTCCCATACAAAATACACTCCTTTTTTCTCTCAGTCCTTATTTACCCCAACGAAGAGCAACTGCTCCCCAAGTTAATCCGCCACCAAAACCAACTAAGACAATTAAATCGCCATCTTGAATACGCCCATTTTGTAATTCCTCTACGATAGCAAGTGGAATTGAAGAAGCTGACGTATTCCCAAACTTTTCAATTGTTGTACTCATTTTTTCTGGCGGCAAATTTAATCGTTCCCTTGCCGATTCCATAATACGAATATTCGCCTGATGAGGCACTAAAAAGTCCACATCTTCTTTCGTAAAACCGGCTTTTTCAACAACTCGAAGACAGGATTCACCCAGTTGGCGAACAGCAAATTTAAAGACTTCTCTGCCATTCATCATAACATATTCATCTTGATAAAGGTGCTTGCCACCACTTCCATCCGCTCCTAATTCAAATGAAAGAATACCTTTCCCTTCTGAAACAGCTCCCATTACAACAGCACCCGCTCCGTCTCCAAATAATACTGCTGTATTGCGGTCATTCCAGTCTACAATTTTAGATAATTTATCACAACCAACTACTAATATGTTTTTATAAGTTCCAGTTTGAATAAATTGCTGCGCTGTAATCATTCCGTACATAAACCCTGCACATGCCGCACTTAAATCCATCGCCGCTGCATGTTTTGCACCAATTTGTTCTTGAATCACGCAAGCAACCGCTGGGAAAGGTCGATCTGGCGTTACCGTCGCTACTAAAATAAGATCAATTTGCTCTCCGCTAATCCCTGCATCTTCAAGTGCTTTCTTGGCAGCTTCTACCGCCATATATGAAGTATTTATTGTATCATCGGCAATGCGTCTCTCTGCAATTCCCGTTCTTGTACGAATCCATTCATCGGATGTATCCATAATTTTCTCTAAATCGTGATTAGTGACTACTTTTTCTGGCACATATCTACCGATCCCTAAAATGCCTACGTTCACATCGCAGCCCTCCGTTTTATATCAATTATTATGACTTGGTACTAATTCTAAAACATAAATGTTTATTTGTCTAGAATATATTTCTAATTGACCAATCCCACTCACAAATTCTGTAAAAAAAATAAGACCGACATATTGTCGACCTTATTTTCCCGCTTTTCCAAGCTCATATGCTTCATTCATTACTTTCATTAATAACTCTAGTACTGGCTGCGCTTTTTCCATATCAAGCGCAATCCCGTTATCATCTAAAATAGCTTTTGCTTCCGGCAAATGTTTCATAGCGATTTGTAAAAACTGCATATTTTTTTCGTTCATCGTTCTTCATCCTTTCTATCAAAGGAGAACTGTTCTCCTTACTTCTACACTATATCAATTCCTTTGGATTTTTCAACATATAAGTCGGTGCTACAAAAACAAAAGGTGACCGCTTCTATGCATGGGCGGATTCTCTCTTCCACTTAAAAGAGAAAGGTTTTATATCGTTTTTTCAATTTGTATTTACATAGTTTAACATGTGTTTTGGCCTTCGTATAACTCTTTATATCGTTTTAAATGTGTAAGTTGCTTATTTAAACCAAATTCTAACGGTGTGTTTTTCATAATACAAATACTCTTTATCTCTTCTTTTTTTACTTCTTTAACAATTTCTCCTACTTTATTCTCAGCATTCAAAAGGGTAATTCCTTTTTCCCATAGATTTTTTTTACCACTAATCATATTATATACACCTAAATTTTCTATACTTTTACCTTTTTCCCATAAATATTCACACACATCTTCTACGTAAAGGAGATCCGCTCTATTTTCATTTTGAACAAGCTGATATTCCTTTTCCATAATTTCAGAAAGGATGAGCCTGTGGTACGTCATAAAGGAAGGTTGCCATGGCCCATATAAAGTTGGAACACGAAGTATACTATAGCAAATCTGTGCTTTCTCAACCTCTTCCTCTATTTTCATAAATAATCGTTTATTTTCAGATTGATCTTCTACATTCGCTACTTCAATAGAAGAAAGTACATTTAGCTTTACTTGTTTTTTTTCACACATATGAATAACTCGCTTTAAATATTGTAAAATGATTCGTTCGTTCCGAAATCCAGTTTGCCTATTCGGTTCACATAAACAAAAGTAAGCTACATCAAACTGCTCCGTTTCTACTGGTTTCCACCCGTTCTCGTCTCTTATAGACGAATACGCAAACAAACTATTCCTACCAATTAAAAATAACTTTTCTTCACTTATTTTTGACATACTTTCTAGATCATCAAAATCAAGACCATATACTTCCACTTCTTCTTCAATCATTTTATTTACAAGGTGATAGCCTACAAATGAAAGTGCCCCTATAATAAGTACACGCTTCATGTCACCAACCCTTTCTTCCTCTAAACAAATAGCTCCTCATCTATGTATATTGGAGCTTCATAAATCTTCTTCATATTTTTTAAAGAAACAACATGTATGCTGAACCACTTTATATTTTACATGTTGTAAATGAAACGATAGTGACGTCTCACAACTTTCATTGATTCGTTTTTTTTCATATTCACGTAACAACTGCTTACGCGCTTTTTGTTCTTGTGTAGATACAAATATTTTCACAGGCACACAAGAATGTAAATAAGAAAAGGATTTCTTGGCAATTTCCGCTTCTAACTGCGCTTCCTTCACATCATACGCAAGCAATAGCTCTTTCACTAGCCTTTTATAGAAAAATTTATGCTCTTTTTCAAGTTCTACATGTGCAGGTAAATCTAGGCATGGATTCAGCATCACTACAGACCTGATACATTCTGGGTACCGATTCATCATTTCAAGAGCCACGAGCGCCCCCATGCCATCTGCAACGATATGGATTCGTTCGTTTAATGTTTCTTTTTTCATCACAACATGATACAAGCGCTTTGCTAAACGAACTGCTTGATCATTTCCCCAATGTCGCCCGTATAGATTAGATGAAAAAACTGTATATCCATTTTCTATCATCCCATTTAAAAAATGAGCTCGCCCTGCATGCTGCATCCATAAACTTGTACCATTCTCAATAAAATAATTGTAATCACCAAGAAGCATAACACCGAATCCATTCGGCTTCTCTGGCAAATAAATTACACATGGTTCTTGTTCTAAGTAAAAAAAACGTTCCGTAACACTCATTATTCTCCCGCCTTATTTTCTAAACATTAAAACTACTCCTTTTATAATGTATGAGCAGAATCCAAATTTGCGTTGAAAAATCCACAAATATTTTTCTATATTCTTTTTTCAATTGTGTTACAATATAGACAGATTGTACGAATAGGGGTGTGAAAAGATGCGTGTAATTTGGGCCTTTATTTGGTCGTTTATGCTTGTACATATGATGAGCTACGTAATTAGCTCTATGACTGGCGGTGTATACGATTTCCAACAAGCGTCTATTTTCTCAGTTGTTCTTGCTGTACTTGTAATGGCAATTGCAGCAGCAATTCCAAACGAACCAGTAGAACAACACTAAAAAAGAGTCCGGTTTCATTCCGGACTCTTTTTTATTTTACATGAACAACTAGTTCATTATTTTGTACATCAACAACGACATGACTATTATCAGTGATTGTCCCTGCGATTAATTCTCTCGCTAATTTCGTTTCAATTTGACGCTGTACATATCTTTTTAGTGGACGTGCCCCGTACATCGGATCGAATCCAGATTCTACAACAAATTCTTTTACTGATTCTGTCAATTCCACTGATATATGGCGATCCGCTAAACGACCTTGTAATTCTTTGACAATTTTATCAACGATGCCTTTAATTTCATTTGTTGTAAGTGGTTTAAATAAAATAATTTCATCCACACGGTTTAAAAACTCTGGACGGAAATGTCCTCGTAGTTGCCCCATCACAAGTTCTCTTGATTCTTCTTTAATTGTACCGTCTTCTTGTAAACCTTCTAATAAATACCCTGAACCAATATTAGATGTCATAATAATAACTGTATTTTTGAAATCTACTGTTCGTCCTTGTGAATCTGTAATACGTCCATCATCTAACATTTGCAGTAAAATGTTGAATACTTCTGGATGTGCCTTTTCAATTTCATCTAATAAGATAACGGAATACGGTTTACGACGCACCGCCTCTGTTAATTGTCCACCTTCTTCATACCCTACATATCCAGGAGGAGCTCCAATTAAACGAGAAACGGCATGTTTCTCCATATACTCAGACATATCAATGCGGATGATTTGTTCTTCACTATCAAATAAAGATTGCGCTAATGTTTTAGCGAGCTCCGTTTTACCAACACCTGTAGGTCCTAAGAAAATGAACGAACCAATTGGACGATTTGGATCTTTAATACCTGCGCGAGCCCGAAGAACCGCATCTGATACAAGACTCACTGCTTCATCTTGCCCAATTACGCGTTCTGATAAAATTCGCTCTAAACGTAGTAGTTTTTCACGTTCACCCTCTACAAGTTTGGCCACTGGAATACCAGTCCAACGTGAAACAATATTTGCAATTTCTTCTTCACTTACTTCTTCACGAAGTAAACGGTTCTCTTGTCCGTTATGTGCCCCTGTTTCTTCCGCTTCTCTTAACTCTTTTTCCACTGCTGGAATTTTGCCATGACGAAGCTCAGCTGCTTTATTTAAATCGTAATTTCCTTCTGCTTCTTCTAATTCACGACGTAAACGTTCAAGGTGTTCCCGTAAATCACGAACTTTATGGATTTCTTCTTTTTCTTTTTGCCACTGTGCTCGCATTCCACTTGCAACTTCTTTTAAATCAGATAATTCACGTTGCAATGTTTTGAGTCGCTCTTGACTACCACGGTCTGTTTCTTTTCCTAAAGCAGCGTCTTCAATTTCAAGTTGCATAATGCGGCGTGTTACTTCATCTAATTCCGTTGGCATGGAATCAATCTCTGTTCGAATCGTCGCGCACGCTTCATCGACAAGGTCAATCGCTTTATCTGGTAAAAAACGATCAGATATATATCGATCAGACAATACAGACGCTGCTACAATCGCGCGGTCATGAATATTTACACCGTGATAAATTTCAAAACGCTCTTTTAAACCACGTAAAATTGAAATTGTATCTTCTACTGTTGGCTCTTCTGCTAATACTTGTTGGAAACGACGTTCTAATGCCGGGTCTTTCTCAATATATTTTCGATATTCATCTAAAGTAGTTGCGCCAATACAATGCAATTCACCACGTGCAAGCATTGGTTTTAACATATTCCCAGCATCCATCGCTCCTTCTGTTTTACCAGCACCAACAATCGTATGAAGCTCATCGATGAATAAAAGAATACGGCCTTCACTTTTTTTAATCTCATTTAAAACAGCTTGCAAACGTTCTTCAAACTCACCACGGAACTTTGCACCTGCGACAAGCGCACTCATGTCTAAAGCAAAAATTGTTCGATCTTTTAAACCTTCTGGTACATCTTTTCGCACGATTCGTTGTGCTAACCCTTCAACAATCGCTGTTTTACCAACCCCAGGTTCACCAATTAACACAGGGTTATTTTTCGTCTTACGAGAAAGAATGCGGATGACGCGGCGAATCTCACTGTCACGCCCAATTACCGGATCAATTTTCCCTTGTTTTACTTCTGCCACTAAATCACGGCCATACTTTTCTAACGCTTCATATGTTACTTCTGGATTTTGACTAGTCACTCTTTGATTCCCCCTAACTTCCATTAACGATTGTAAAAGCTCGTTCTTTGTTATATGGAACGTTGTAAATAAACGTTTTATATCACTGTTCTCTTCACAAAAGACAAGTAGTATATGTTCTACTGAAATATATTCATCTTTCAATTTTTTCGCTTCAGCTTCTGCCTTAACAAGCAATTGCTGCAAAGCATTTGTTACATACACTTTGCCAGCTTCTGCACCACTTCCAGTAACAGATGGCTTTTTTTGAACAAGTCTTTCTACTTCCTTCGTTAATTGTTCTATATTCACATTCATTTTTTGAAAAATACGTATTGCTAATCCATCTTGTTGCTCTAATAATGCAAGCAATAGATGAACAGTATCAATTTCTTGATGATGATGAGATACCACTAAAGACTGTGCACTCATAATCGCTTCTTGTGTTTTTGTCGTCATTTGATTTAAGTCCATATCCATAAACCTCCAAACATTTCAACTTTCTTGATGTTTGACCTTTTTTGATTTTTTGACTTTCTTTGACCTTTTACCTCATTATACTCCTGTTCCCTTTTTTATACAATCCATTTCATTCAATATTTTAGGATTATTTTTTTAAAAAATGCACATAAAAACCGCAGCTAAATCACTGCGGTTCTCTTTACGGTTTTCTTTTATACGTCCACTGACGATTTTGATTTGTATTTTCAGGAAATCTTTCGCCAGCAGTTAATTTTACCATTTGCGGATCTTTCACCATGCTCCCTGTTTCACCAATTTCTACATATATTCCATCATTCGGTGCTTTTTGTCCAGAACGAAACCTATGATTTTGTCCCATCTTCATTCTCCTTCCATGACATCTTTACACCGTTAGTATGTCCATTTTTGAAAAAAGCCTTTCTGTTATGTTTAGGAAACCTGTCATATTTTTGATTACTGTTCATATGTATAAATTTACATAATAAAGCAGGAGAAAAAACATCATTCGTTGAAAAAAAAGAAACCGACCTATTCCAGGCCAGCTTCAAAGGAGAGTCAAACATATACGAGAAGATTACGTTTTTATTATACGTCTTGTTAGACGGGCAATGTAATCCTTTTCACAATTTGTACAAAATGAAAGAAACATTATTTGAACTTTCGAAAAAATCATTGACTTTTCTGATTTTTAGCAGGAAATAGTGGACACTAATACGTTTCTCGACGTAAGATGAATATATAACGAAACTTCCATTTATGGTCGTTTCACTATATACTTTCCAACCTCTTATTTCTGCATAGCAAAACGGAAATACAGATAGAACCAAAAAATTTTTCATAAGAGGTGAAAACATGAAAAAGCAACATTTAATCGCATTAGATTTAGATGGCACTTTACTTACAGACAATAAAATCATTTCCACACGAACAAAGAAAACAATCGAAAAAGCAAAAGAGCAAGGACATGTTGTTGTTATTTCAACAGGACGTCCATTTCGCGCTAGTCACGCTTATTATAAAGAACTTGGTTTGAATACACCTATCGTTAACTTTAACGGCGCTTATGTTCATCACCCTCTTGATGCAAATTGGGGAACGCATCATTCTCCCCTTGAACTTTCCACTGCACAAGAAATCGTTCGCGCTTGCTTTGATTTTGGCGTAAAAAACATTTATGCCGAAGTAATGGATGATGTATATGTTCGCGAAATTGATGAGGATAAAAAGCATATTTTCGAATTCGGCTCTCCGAAGATTTTTACAGGAGACTTATTAAATATTTTAAACGACCATCCAACTTGCTTATTAATTGACGCACATAATGAACATTCTGCTGCCATTCGCAAGCATTTAACAGATATGCATGCTGAAGTAATTGACCATAGAAAATGGGGTGCTCCTTGGCCTATTATTGAAATTGTAAAAAGCGGATTAAATAAAGCTGTCGGATTACAAAGAATTTCAAGTCATTACAACATTCCGAAAGAGCGAATCATCGCCTTCGGTGACGAAGATAATGACTTTGAAATGATTGAATATGCAGGCCACGGCATCGCAATGGGAAATGCGATTCCTGAATTAAAGTCACTCGCAAATCATACAACATTAACAAATGAAGAAGACGGAATCGCTCTTTATTTAGAAGAGGTTCTTGGGTTGTAATCTAAAAATTCCCTACTTATAGTTTAACGCAAAACGCTCATACTATAATCAGGCGCAGCGATGCGTCAGTTATTTTCTGCTAAATAAGGGGGAATTCAAATTGGGTAAAAAGAACAAATCAAAACGTTTCGTCCAACAAGGTGCCGATGCTGTTATGCAGCATGCTGCAAGATTCCCGTACCGTGGTACATTAGCTGATGCAGAAAAAGAACGAAATAACTCTTCTCTCGGAGGGGTTTAAATGGGTAACTTATTATTTCAACAAGCGCGAGACGCTGTTTCTAATGCCGTTTCTTGTTCAAGCGGCACCGAGCAACAGGAACTCGTTTATCGAGCAAAAAATGCTTTGCAATCCGCTTACGCCAATTCATCAACTGCAGAAAAGGTACAACTGCGTGAGATGCAACAGCAACTACAAAACATTACACACACACATTAAAACAAGAGGACCGATTCCCGGTCCTCTTTAATCTTTCCGAAACAATCCAAATACACCGACTGTTTGAACTATATTTGTAAAAGCACCAGGGTCTACCTGTTTAATAATTCTCTCTAGTTCATATAATTCATAACGCGTAATCACCATCATTAACATTTCTTTATTTTCATTTGTATATGCGCCCGTTGCTGGTACAGTTGTAATCCCCCTTACTAAACGAGATTGTATCGCCTTTCTTACATCAACACCATTTTTCGTAACGATAAACGCGGTAATTTTCACATAGCGTGTATGAATTGCATCGATAATCCGTGTTGACACATACAACGTCACTAACGTATATAACGCTTTTTCCCAGCCATACATATAACCAGCTGCAACAATGATAATTGCATTGAAGAAAAAGAAATACGTTCCCACTGGCTTATCTTTCACTTTTGATAAAATCATTGCAATGATATCTAAGCCACCTGTGGATGCGCCCCATTTCAAAGCAATTCCGACTCCTATCGCTGAAATAATCCCTCCAAAAATGGCGTTTAATATAATATCATTTGAAACTGCCTTCACTGGCACAATTTCTAAAAATAGTGTCATGAATACGACGCATAAAAAACTAAATAACGTAAACGCTTTTCCTACCTTTTTCCACGCTAAAATAACAACCGGAATATTAAATAGGGCAAAAAGTGCCCCTGTTGATATATGAATCGACGCAAAATCATTTAATACTTGTGAAAGCAATTGAGATAATCCCGCAAAACCGCTCGCATATACTTTTGCTGGTGTTAAAAATAAGTTCATTCCAATTGCATTTAACAAACCTGCAATGATAACAACAATGAGCTTCTTTATTAATTCAGCATAATTTAATTTCAAATCCATATTTCATCCACCTTTATAAATCATGAGTTCACCACTATCCGTATACATAGTCTTTACGAAAACGGAAATGATAAACGTACAACCGTTTAGAAATGGAGTTGATATGTATGCCACATACGAGCGATAATGACAAAAAAGCACGCGATAATAACGCAAAGCGTGCACTTAAAAATGAACAAGAACAAAAAAATATTCAGCAAGGAGAACGTACCTATTCTAAAAAAACAGATCATCTTTAATGATTAAGAAACCGACAGAAAACCTTCCTTTTTAGGTGGGAGAGAGCATCCGATCTTGCATAGACACGGTGAGGGCCTATTTTTGTCCCATGCCACGCTAAAACAAAAAGAGATTATGAGTGCAAGTCTGCTTTTGGTTTCACAGCCGCAAATAGACTTTGCTGGTTATAACTGTTTGTAAATAAGAGGGGGTGTTGGGAAGTAGCAAAAAGATTACTTCTTAACATACCCTCTTTTTAGGCAGGAGAGAGCGTCTAGCTATGCATAGAAGCGGTCAGATCCCTTTTCTGCCTCATGCCATGTTAAAACAAAAAGAGAAAGCAAGTAGCGATCACCTGTTGTTCTTCATAACAGCGGATTATATGTTGGAAAATCAAAATGGATTTATAACGTACATCAACAATCTTGTTGATGTACTTTTTCATTTCACAAAAAACATCTCAATTTCACTTCATGTTCACTTCACTATTTTACAATAACAACAACAGAATTAGATGAGGTGTTAAAATGAAAGGAAAACAATTATGGATGGCCATGGCCGCGCTCGGAACGTTAATGCTATCTGCTTGCGGCTCAACAGATAGCTCAGAAACAATCGCAACATCAAAAGTTTCAACTATTACAAAAGGTGATTTTGACAAACAACTAAAAGAACGGTACGGAAAAGATATGTTATATGAAATGATGGCACAAGATATCATAACAAAAAAATATAAAGTATCGGACGATGAAGTTGATAAAGAGTTCAAAAAGGCAAAAGAACAATTTGGTGATCAGTTCAAAACAGTATTAGAAAGCAATCGTTTAAAAGATGAAGACGACTTTAAAAATCAAATTAGATTCAAATTAGCAATGGACAAAGCAATTAAGGAAAGCATTACAGAGAAAGATGTAAAAGCAAACTATAAACCTGAAATTAAAGCGAGTCACATTTTAGTAAATGATGAAAAAACAGCAAATGACATGAAGAAACAACTAGATGAAGGTGCTTCATTTGAAGAATTAGCAAAACAGCACTCCCAGGATCCAGGTTCAAAAGAAAACGGCGGAGACCTTGGATACTTCGGCCCAGGTAAAATGGTGTCTGAATTTGAAGAAGCTGCTTATAAATTAAAGGTCGGTGAAATTAGCGCACCTGTCAAATCATCAAACGGCTATCACATTATTAAACTGACTGATAAAAAAGAATTGAAACCATATGATGAAGTAAAAGATTCTATTCGTAAGGATCTGGAAGAACAACGCTTAGCAGATCAAACGACCGGTCAAAAAATATTATTAGATGAATTCAAGAAAGCTGATATTAAAGTAAAAGATAGCGATTTGAAAGATACATTTTCTCGTCTTTCAGGAGAATAGTATTAAAACTAGGTAAATGAAATTTTATCGGCGATTTCCCCAATATATCGACCGTTTCTCTTCATATATCGGCGCAAATTGAAATATATCGGCGATTCGACAAAGGATATCGACCAACCGACACATAACGACAAAAAAATAGGAGCCAGTCGGCTCCTATTTTTATTTCTTAAAGTACGTCCAGCCTTCTTCTTGATACACTTTTTCTTCTTTCATTAACTTACCAAGTGCACGTTTAAATGCTGCTTTACTCATATTAAAACGTTCTTTAATATCTTCTGGGTAACTCTTATCCCAAAACGGCATTGCACCTCCGCGCGTCTCCATATACTCATAGATTACCGCAGCATCATCTTCCATTCCCTCTTCTTTACGCGGAAGAAGTGAAATATTAATCGTACCATCATCTTTCACATCAATAATACGACCTGTTACACGCTCACCAATACGAACTTGTTCTTTTCTTTCTGTATGGTGCAGGAAAGCACGGAAATGTTCATCTGTTAATACAAATGAACCAACTTGAAGCGAGCGATACACGCGTCCGTTTACATTTTTATTGCGCATAGATGGCGTTGCATCTACAATGATTTCCTGCATATCTGAATCTCTTGCTGGAAGAGCGATTAGACGGCCGCGATTTGTTAATTTTAATGTACAATATAATTCATCGCCCTCTTCTGGCCAAACCGGTGTATAAATCGGAAACTCATCAGCTGGGATTAAGATATCCTTAGAAACACCAATATCAACGAATACACCTAGATCAGGTTTTACTTCTACAACTTTCACCCAGTTCCAGTCATGCACTGTAATGATCGGCGTCTTCATCGTGGCAGAAATTCGTTCTTTATGATCAAGGTATAAAAATACATCAATCTCATCACCTTCTTCAATTTCCCCTGCTACTTCGTTTTTATGTAGAAATACTTCTTCATAACCCTCTTCATCGTCAAATCCGACCATATACCCAATTTCCGTTTCACGTAAAACAGTTACCTGTTCAATCGATCCTGGTTGTAAATACATATATTTTTAATTCCCTTCTATATATAAAGTTATATGTTTATCATTCCAAAGAAAGCTTCATTATAACACGAATTTTCCTTTATTTGTCCAACTCGCCAAAATTCACTATAATAAAGTAAGACTTTAATTAAATGGGATTTCTTTCCCCTCTGCTTATGAGTCATAACAGATAAGTTTTACTACTCTATCTAACTCATGTATTTTCCGCTATACTGTAATGTGGATAGTACATACCCTGTAAGATAGAATTTAATTTGGAGGTGCTTACTATGGCAAAAGATAGTTCTTTTGACATCGTTTCAAAAGTAGAATTACCAGAAGTAACAAATGCTATTAACATCGCATTAAAAGAAATTCAAAATCGATATGACTTTAAAGGAAGCAAAAGTGATATTAAATTAGAAAAAGAAGTACTTATTTTAACTTCCGATGATGAGTTTAAACTAGAGCAAGTGAAAGATGTTCTTATCTCTAAACTCGTTAAACGCGAAGTACCAATTAAAAATTTAGACTACGGAAAAGTAGAGAGCGCTACTGGTAATACAGTACGTCAACGTGCAACATTGCAACAAGGCATCGATAAAGATAACGCGAAAAAAATCAATAACATCATTAAAGAACTAAAACTAAAAGTAAAAACACAAGTACAAGATGACCAAGTACGTGTAACAGCGAAAAGCCGCGATGACTTACAAGCAGTAATCGCAGCAGTTCGTAGCGCAGATTTACCAATTGATGTTCAATTCATTAACTATCGCTAAAAGAAAAACCTTTCTTTTTTAGGCGGGAGAGAGCATCCGACCTTGCATAGACGCGGTCAGGGCCTTTTCCTGCCCCATGCCACGTGAAAACAAAGGGAGAAAGTAAGATCGGGTCTGCTTTTGTTTTCATAGCTGCAAATAGACTTTGCTGGTTATAACTGTATGTAAATAAGAGGGTGTGTTGGGAAGTAGCAAAAAGATTACTTCTTAACACACCCTCTTTTTAGGCGGGAGAGAGCATCCGATTTTGCATAGATGCGGTCAGGACCTTTTTTCGCCCCATGCCGCGCTTATGATTTCTTCCGTTTCTTTACCGCAATTAAAAACGCAATAAACAGTACATTTACACCAACTAATAAAGAGATAAAGAGCCAATTCACTCCTGTTTTTTCTCTCACTTGATATACATTTGCCTCTTCTCGCTTCAACACGAGATAATAATTCCCATCTTCTTCCCTAATGATTTCATCTTTCAACAATCCCTTTAATTCCTGATCTTTTCCTACTTCGTTAGCAGAAAACGAAACTTTCTGCGTCTCTTTTGTGTTGTTAATCGCAATCAGTGTTTCTTCATCTTTATACTTTCTTTTGAGCACACTCATTCCAGCTTTATCATATAGCAACTCAAATGTACCGCGGCGGAGAGATGGGAACTTCTGACGAATCTCTCCTAATTTCGTTACATACTGCAAAAATTTTTCATCCGTTTTAAAATCCATTAACCGGCGATTATCCGGCACATCCCCACCATCAAGCGCAATTTCCGTTCCGTAGTAAACAATCGGCATCCCTGGTGATGTGTATAAATACGCAAGCGCTAATTTCAAACGCGATGGCGGGTAATATGCGTTCTCTTTTGCAATTCTAACAAACCGCTTCGTATCTTGACTATCCACAAAAGTACTGACCACTTTTTCATTTTCTACCAAACTTGCATCATAAAGCGGTTTAATAGACATATCTGATTTCGTAAAAACATCTGTTATATGTTTATAATATTTATTATGTATCCCTTCTTCCCCATCATTCATAACGAGGAAATCCTTTTTCACTTCTTGAACACTTTGTTTTATTTCATTTAAAAAGGGAAGGGGTATTTCTTTACTATGTATAAGATAACTTCCATCTATATTCGTTTCTTTTATCCACCACTTAATCGAATCAATAAGTGTTTCTTCTTGTCCACTAACAAACTGCAACATGATTTTCATATCTCGTTTATGTGCTTCTTGTACGAGCTGTTTCACATCTTGCAGTGACCCAAAATGTTCATTCACCTTTTGAAAATCAACTGAATCATTCCCATCATACGTGTCACTTTTAAAAATTGGCGAAAGCATAATAGCGGAAAACCCCATGTCCTTTATATAATCTATTCTCTTTATAATCCCTTGTATATCGCCCCCTTGGTATCCTTCTAAATTCCCAACATCAAGTTGTCTATCATTTTTTGCATCTCCATTATTAAAACGGTCCACCATAATAGAATAGATCACTTCATCTTTCCATTCTCTTTTCTCTTCTGCCAATGTATGCATAGGCACCAAAAAAGCAAATATCATGCAAAAACAAATCAAAACTCCTCTTCTCCACATTTTCCTCACAGAACATCCCCCAAATCCTTTCCAATTGTAAGAATAGTATATCAATTTTCCTGACAAACCGCACTGACACAAATCATATGTCAGATCTCCTTACATATAATTTAAAATTTTCAGAAAAATGTGTTGATTTTTTATTAATTATTGAATATGATATGAAACATAACATTAAATGTAATATTTTATAACATTACAGGAGGGGAAAAGAATGAATATGGGAGATACTGTGTTTTTATTTTTAGCGACGGTAATGGTTATGATTATGACACCAGGTTTGGCCCTTTTTTATGGCGGGATGGTTCGTAGTAAAAATGTACTGAGTACAACAATGCATAGCTATAGCGCGATGGCGATTGTTTCTATTCAATGGGTGTTTATCGGCTATTCTTTATCATTTGGACCAGATTGGAACGGCATCATTGGTACATTAGATTGGTTCAGCTTACAAAATGTAACTTTCACACCAAACCCAGACTACTCCGCTACTATTCCACACAATTTATTTATGATGTTTCAACTTATGTTTGCAATCTTAACTCCAGCATTAATTTCAGGAGCTTTCGCTGAACGAATGCGATTTTCCGCTTTTCTTATTTTCATTCTTCTATGGACGACAATTGTTTATAACCCAGTTGCTCACTGGGTATGGGGCGTTGGCGGATGGCTTCGCGAACTTGGAGCATTAGATTTCGCCGGTGGCAACGTTGTTCATATCACATCTGGCGTTGCCGGGCTTGTGCTAGCGATTTTTCTCGGTAAACGAAAAGACGTAAACGGCTCTTCCCCTCACCATCTACCCTTTACACTTCTAGGCGCCGGCTTATTATGGTTCGGATGGTTCGGATTTAACGTCGGTAGCGCTCTTACACTAAACGACGTAGCAATGACTGCATTCATTAATACGAATACCGCAGCGGCAGCTTCTGCTTTAACATGGATCTTAGCAGAGTGGTTCTTCCAATCAAAACCGACTGTAATGGGAGCAGCTTGCGGTGCAGTATCAGGTCTCGTCGCGATTACACCAGCTTGCGGGTTTGTCACTCCTTTCTCCGCTCTGTTAATCGGGGCAATCGGAGGCGTTCTTTGCTTCGGAGCTGTCTTCTTTTTAAAACACAAACTCGGATACGATGACGCACTTGACGCGTTCGGTTGTCACGGCATCGGCGGAACATGGGGCGGCATTGCAACCGGACTGTTTGCAACAACTTCGGTAAATAGCGGCGGCGCTGACGGATTATTTTACGGAAATGCCGCACTCCTTTGGAAGCAACTTGTCGCAATTGGAGCGACATACGCTTTTACAATCGTAATGACGTACGCCATTATTAAAGCTATCAACTTCTTCCTTCCTGTTCGCGCGCACGAGCATGAGGAAGAAATGGGGCTTGATATTTCGATGCATGGGGAGAAGGCTTATGAGTATAGCGAGAAATCGTTGGGCGAAGTGGTAATGCAGAAAGAGGCTAAGTGATATATTTTATAAGTATACAGCTTGTATTATAGAAAAAGGTTTATCTCTCTTTTTTGACGAGATAAACCTTTTTACTTGCTGTTTAAAATGATACGTTATGTAAACATGACAGGAATACGAGATACCTATCCCTAACTCAGAAAAGGGCGTTCTTTTAGCTACAGTTAGATTAGCAATTGATACTATGACAGACAAGGTTTGGTTGATTGGTACAGTAGGATGAAAAGCAAGTAATGGACTTTATATTATTTTATCAAATTGTGCTCATACCTTTACACACTTCAACCTATTTACATAATATATATATATATTCATAGAAAGGAGGATATCTTTGTTTAGTATACAGAGTGTAGATGTCGCTCATTTTTTATTTGCCATGGGCTGCCTATTAGCTTTAGCTCACCTATTGGGTTTTTTAGCAGAACGTTTGATGATCCCTCGAGTTATCGGTGAAATATTGGCAGGTCTTGTTCTTGGACCAACGTTGTTAGGCTATTTTTTCCCTGACACTTTCCAATGGATGTTTTTAGGTTTCGATGGAGAAGGTAAGTTATTCGGAATTCTTTATCAAATTGGCTTACTTATGCTCATGTTTAGTTCAGGGTTAAAATTCCAGGCAAAATTTAATAAAGAAGATTTAAAAATTACTTCTGCATTAGTTGTAGGGGCAACCATTCCAGCATTTATTGTAGGTTGGTTTGCTGCTGATCTATTAAATGTTACTTCCTATATAGGAAGCGCAAACAGCCCGCTGGCAATCAAGATCGTTATAGCTATATCTATCGCGGTCACATCCATACCCGTTATATCAAAAATATTTAACGACTTAGGAATCATGCGCACTAGATTTGCCAAAATAGTGCTTGCATGTGCTGGTATACACGATATTATTCTATGGGTGGCTTTAGGATATGCAACAGCAATAGCAAGCCAAGAAGGTATTATTACATTTAGTTTGGGACTCAAAACGACATTAATAAACCTTAGCTTTATTGGCGGAGTACTTTTAACTGCACACTTTTTATTTAATCGCTTAACATTTTTTAAAAAGAATTTCCTTTTTAAAGCATCACATCTTGGATATTTCCTATTCACCATGTTCATGTTAGCATCCCTTGCAGGGTACCTACATGTAGAGAGCATTTTTGGAGCTCTTCTCGCTGGAATTATGATTAAACTGTCCATACCAACAGATGAAGTGGATAAAGTTGAATATATTGTTTCAAAAGTCGGCTTTTCTTGGTTTATTCCACTATATTTCGCGATTGTTGGGCTACAATTAGATCTTATTAAACACTTTAATCCATTTTATTTCCTCGGTTTTCTGTTATTTGCTTGTTTCGTACAAACTCTATCTGTTTATCTAACATCAAGGATGATCAAGCAGGATCCTTTAACTAGTCTCAATCTTGCAATAGCCATCAATGACCGTGGAGGTCCAGGAATTGTCCTCGCTTCTATTGCATATTCAACAGGGATTATTAATCAGGAGTTTTTTGCCGTACTCGTTATGTTAGCATTAATGACCTCATTCTTGCCTGGTGTTTGGTTCCGTATCGTTCTAAAAAAGAAATGGAGACTAATGCCAGGAGATGAGAATGTAGTTCCAGATCGAAATAAAGATGATTAATAATAAAGTGAAACTTTAATCAGTGGGGGTTTTCTTCATCCCCCACTGATTATTAGTTGAACCAATCGGGCTTTTACGGGCAGTTGATCCCCACCTACCTTCCTCGTTTCTCTCTGAATCTTGAGGTGGGGGTCTTACTGCCCGTTAATGCGGGATAAATCCTTTTAGAATAATTGCTAAAATTGTGAAAGGACCTTGATTTCCGAAATTTATCAACTAATATAGGGGTGTTATAACAACGAGTGGTTCTATAATTAATCGGATTGATGATCCAGAAAAGTAGATAACCTGAGGAGGAAGGTAACTTCTGGACTTAATTCTACTTTTCTTGATAATAATCACGTTATTTAGTTACATCGATTGTAAGATATACAACAATGATGTAGAGCTACATGGCTATCGATACGCTCGGTTCCGGGGGCTGAAGTCTGTCCAAATGTAGGCTTATCTCACTGCAGCCTGCCAAAACATGAAAACTTCAATTCTTTCATATGAAAGAATTGTTTTTGTTTTCATACGGTAAAACTGTATTAGCAATATAAAAATAGCTACCTTGCACCACATCCGTATTATGTTTAGTTTTTATTTTAAAATTGTTCTTTTGTCATTTCATTATAGTCATAAATTCTTTAAAAAACTTATTATAGTCAAAATTTAAAACAACACGCTGCCTTGGACGGCCACCTAAATTTTCAGTAGTAAAGAAGTTTCGAAAATCTCCGATACTTTGCCCACGGGCTGTACCATTTTCAGCGATTAAAATTTCGGGTTCATAATAGGCAAACATATCATCATACATAATTCCCATTAATGGCAGAATGTCATGAACTGGACTTCCTTGAATATTTGGCACCCGTTTCTTGTAAAAATCATAATAATAGTCTAGCAAAGGGTTCACTAAATCTGTTTTTCCAATTTCGTCGGCTAAATATGTAAATATAAGTGCTACAGCATCATCAATTCCTATGTCACCAAAGAATAGAACCTTCTTCCCCATTTATTCACCTCTTTAGGTTTTTGCACTTATTTCTTTACCACTTACAAAAACTTTTTCAACTACCGATGATCCAAGTTATGGTACGTTCGGCAAGTTATTTACTTCATACGCAACCCGTATTCCTGATTCAATTGCTCCTTGCATCCACCCATGGGTAAGCGTCGTATGTTCACCAGCAAAATGCACTTTTCCTTCAGATGTAGGGATATACGGGTATAATTCTAATTCCTGTCCCGGTTCGAAAGCCGTGAAAGCTCCACAAGAATAAGGGTTTTTCCCCCAACTAAAGGAAGCACCTGATACGAATTCAAAGTAAACTTGATTTCCGTAAATTTCTGCTAAATCCATCAAGGCGTATCGAATTCGCTCTTTTTCAGATAAGCTGTCCCACGTTAAAGCTTCATCTGCCCATGTATAACTTGCCAAAATCACCGCATTCCCTCTTGTACCAATCCCATAGCTTGGATAGTAGGTAAACCGAATCGGTAGTTCCGTTATAGATTTACCACCATATTGACCTTTCCTTTCCCAAAACCTGCTTTTAAACTCGATTGCGATTTTTGTTGAGGCCATATAGTTGACTTCGCGAATTGCTTTTCGCTTATTATAAGAAAAAGAATCATACGGTTCGACTTTCACAAATCGCAAAGCTGAAAAAGGGATCGTTATTATGGCAAGATCACCAGTTATTGCGGAATACTCTGAGGTTTGTTGATGAATAGAATGGATGGTTACACTGTTTTTTTCCTGAACGATTTTTGTCATTTTTTGATGGAATAGTATATTTTCTTTTAATTGCGGTAGAAATGCCCGAGGTAATTGATCCATGCCGCCCGTTATCTCATAAAAATGAGTTGTTGATGTGAAAAATATGGCTTCCCTTAAAACTTCAATAAAGGACATCCCCATGTATGCTTCCATATCAAGAAGTACACCAATCATGTCAATTGCACCATCTGAAAAATAGGAGTTTAAGATAAAACCTAACGAATATTTTCTATATCGCTTTTCCAGAAGAGGCCAATTTTTCTCCGGGTCTTGTTTAATAAAATCGAGAATAGGTTGTATGACAAAAAGCAACAGTTCCTCAGCTGTTTTCCCTCTTTCATTAGGAAAAACTGGATATTTCAAAATACTTGGATTACGTTCAAACATGTTGAGACGTGTTTGAACACCATTTGCGTAAATAATATCCAGTGGAGTTCGATTAATAAATAAATTTATCGGCAACCTGAACTTTTTAATATACTCTAAGGTTAAAGAATGTGTATTAGGAATTCGCATCGGTCCTGCGTTGAAGTATAAACCATTACTAAAGGGAGAGCGCAAAGTATGAACACGTCCCCCTATCCTATCATTCGCTTCAAGAATTGTGACTGTATGCCCCGTTCCTTTTAATAAGGAGGCCGCAACAAGTCCAGCCATTCCCGCACCAACAACAATAATATGTTTAGGAGATTGCGAGTTTCCAAGACCATTTCTAATCATACTAATCATTTGCTCAGTGGTTAATTGATTGTTCCTATTCTCAGGCATCTCTTCTCTCCTCTGCAAAAGTATTCCTTGCATTATATTCCTTCGCAGGGATGCCTATGTGTTTTTTACATTAATGTATATAATTACCTTTCCAATCAATATTCCAATTAAAATCAAGAAAGTAAAAAGTATAAAAAAGAAATAAAGCTCTTATAGATATTTTAAAATACAAAGCGCCTGAAAATCAGTTGTCGTTTTTATTCATTATATTCGTAGACATACCTATATGAATCACCGCTACAAGATGAGCTACTCTCGTTTTCTCACTTTATTTTAACTTGGCATAGAACAGAAAAAGAATCTGACCGCTTCTATGCCCGTCAGATCCTCTCTCCCGCCTAAAAAGTATGTTTTATATTTTTTTGTTCCACTTGAGAATGAAGAATGTTATTACTTCGCAGGTTTTCCTACATACGCCGAAATATCAACATTTAATGCTTTCGCTAAACGCATACCGTACTCCTGATCCGCACGGAAGAAGTTGCAAATTGCAAGTAATTTTGTTTGCTCATGCACATCTTTTAAGTCGTTTGTTAAGTTTGCGATTAAGTTGTCTTGTTCTTCTTTAGAGAATGAACGGTAACGCTCACCCGCTTGCTTGAAGTCGTTTGGTTTATCGATTTTTTCACGAGATACATAGCCTTCAAGCTTCATAGTTGAATCACGGTATGCTGGATCTTCAACTGGGTTTTCCGCATGACGACTTGGTTCGTAGTTAATCGTTGATGGTTGTTGATTCATTTGCATTGCACCATCGCGTTGTTGATTGCGAACAGCTGCATACGGGCAGTTTACTGGAATTTGTAAATAATTCGCCCCAAGACGGTAACGCTGTGTATCTGGGTAAGAGAATAAGCGTCCTTGTAATAATTTATCTTCAGACGGTTCAATGCCAGGTACAGTTGCACTCGGAGTAAACGCCACTTGTTCTACTTCTGCAAAGAAGTTTTGCGGATTACGATTCAGTGTCATTGTTCCGACTTCCATTAATGGGAAGTGATCTTCTGACCATACTTTCGTTGGATCTAATGGATCGAAGTCTAAAGAATCCATTTCATCCAGTTGCATCACTTGTACGTGAAGATCCCATTTTGGATAATTCCCTTTTTCAATCGCATCAAATAAATCACGAGTTGCATGGTTGAAGTCTTTTCCTTGTACTTGTTCTACTTCTTTTGCACTTAAGTTACGAACACCTTGTTGTGGTTTCCAATGATATTTAATATAAACAATTTTTCCTTCTGCATTAATCCATTTAAATGAATGCACTCCGAAACCTTCCATTTGGCGGTAGTTTGCTGGAGTTCCATAATCAGAGAATACCCACGTCATCATATGTGTAGACTCTGGAGACAATGTCATGAAGTCCCAGTAACGATCTGGCGTTTGAATATTTGTATCTGGTGCTGGTTTTAAAGAATGCACCATGTCGGGGAATTTAATTGCATCACGAATGAAGAAAACAGGTAAATGGTTACCAACAATATCATAGTTTCCTTCTTCTGTATAAAACTTCACAGCGAATCCGCGTGGATCACGAGCTGTTTCTGGAGAGCCTTGCCCATGAATAACCGTTGAGAAACGAACGAATACAGGTGTTTCTGTTCCCGCGTTTTGTAAAAATGCTGCTTTTGTATATTGCTTCATACTATTTTTCGTTACGAAAACACCGTGAGCACCCGCACCACGCGCATGTACGACACGCTCAGGAATACGTTCACGATCAAAATGAGCAAGCTTTTCTACTAAATGATAATCCTCTAATAATACCGGCCCACGGCGACCAGCTGTACGAGAATTTTGGTTGTCCCCTACTGGAGCACCTTGGTTTGTTGTTAAGCGATTATTTGGATTCATCAGGGGGAACCTCCTATTATTTTATAATAATAATTACTTGTTTAAAATTATTATAAATTAATTATTATTTAAAATTACTTTTTTGTCAATTATTTCATTCGCTTTTTTGGAAACAATTTCTACTAAGCAATCAATAAATGAATCTTGCGCATTTGGCATAGCTGGTCTGAAATAGGATGCACCTAATTCATCTGTTACCACTTTACATTCATAATCATTGTCATATAACACTTCTAAATGTTCCGCCACAAAACCGACTGGACAATACACAAAGGATTCATAACCATGCTTTTCATATAAATCTTTCGTTATATCTTGCACATCTGGCTCAATCCATGGCTCTGGTGTATTACCTGCACTTTGCCAGCCAATTGTATAATGCTGGGTACCTGCTGCTTCAGCAATTAAATCTGCTGTATGCTGCAGTTGCTTCACATATGGGTCTCCCGCCACAATAATTTTTTCTGGTAAACTATGCGCTGAAAAAATGACAACAGCTTTCTCCCTATCTGAAATTCTAGTAAATGTTTCTTTCACTTCGTTTGCCCAATAAGCAATAAATTTCGGTTCGTCGTACCACTGTTCAATTGGTTCTATAGCTGGACCATTTATACTTTCAGAAATTTTCCGAGCGCGCTCGTTGTACGCTTTAATACTAAACGTTGAATAATGCGGTGCTAACACAATACTAATTGCTTCCTCAATACCGTCTTGTTTCATTTCTTCTACTGCATCTTCAATAAAAGGTGCAACATGCTTCAAACCTAAATAACTAACAAATTCATATTCTGAAAAACGTCTATTCAGTTCAACCGTTAATTTGTTGGCTTGCTCCTTTGTAATCTTCGCTAGCGGTGAAATACCACCAATCGCTTTATAGCGCCTCACCAAATCATCAAGCGCTTCTTGAGATGGCTTTCGCCCGTGACGTATATGCGTATAATATGCTTCCACATCTTCTAATGACTCCGGGGTCCCATACGCCATCACAAGTAAACCTATTTTCTTCTTATTCATCTATATTCACCTCAATATCGGAAATGAGAATCTTTTTCAAAAACATTTGTTTCCAGTATAACAATTGATAATGAGTACGTCAAAATAATAATTATAAATAAGTATTGTTTATAATATGATTTTGAATTTCATTTGATAATTTATTTAATATCTTTCGTCATATTCTGGTTTACTTCGATCTATATAAAACGAATATGATATAGGAGTGCTATCGGTGCATACTACTCATACAAAAACGCCTGGATTTAACTAAATCCAGGCGTTTTACTCATATGTCTTATTTCACTATCATACATTTCCGTAAGTATAATCGTTCTTGATATTTAATTTTTGAATGATAACCCACTCTCCTGCAAAGCAGTTCTCAGTTTAGGTAAAGATGCTGGTCCCATACCATGAAATTGCAAAATCTCCTTCTCACTATATGTTGATAGTTGTTGCAAAGAAGTGATTCCATTGTGTTCCAACGCTCGTCTTTCCGGTGCTGATAGTAAGGAAAGAAATCCATGATCAGGTTTGCGTTCTTGCTCACAAGTCGGACAAATTGGACAATCGCTACTTTTATAATATTTGTGTCCTTTATCGCAAACCCTTAAATTTTTTTCTGAAATTGCCATGTTAAAATGCCTCCTTTCTTCCGAAAAATTTTTTTACCTTTCAACATCCTACTAACTATCAAGAATTGATTTATTCAACTTTTCCAAGTTTGCTATTTATACTTTGATGTGCGTTTCACTATCCCCTTATCGCACCATTTCTATTTGATTTTAACATAAAGTGAAACTTTAATCAGTGGGGGTTTTCCTCCCCCTTCACTAATTATTAACCCTCACCAATCGAGCTTTTACGGACAGTTGATCCCACCTCTACATAATCTTGAGGTGAAGGATTCTACTATTTATGATCTAATAAAAACAGTTCCTCTCGTTCAACAAAAGAATACAACAATATAAAAGTCCGGTAGCGCCCTTATACAAGACGACCAATCGTCAAAGCAGCGGATTGATGAATAGAGACACCAAGTTTCCGCATATATCGCATCTTCCCTTAGGCGCAGATACGATATCTCATGGTGTAAGACTTACTAAGTTTAATATTATAAAATCAAAATAAAATGAATGGAAGATGTATAAAGATAATTAGTGGTATATAATTCCATTGCAATATTCGACTTCAAGTATATCGTTTAAATATTGATATACAATTAATGACGATACTCTTTCAATTTGTTAGTATATAAATGACTTAACCATAAATTAGAAATAATTATACTAATTTATGAATTTATATTCAAAACGAATATATCTCAACGATTTTCAGGAGGTTTTTTTCAAATGAAGTTACATAAGATGAAACATTTGCTGCCTATATCCGCTGCAACAATTACACTCGTATCTAATCAAGGAGTGGCCGATGCCGCAACGATTCATACTGTTAAAAAGAATGACACTCTCTGGGATCTCAGCATCCACTATGGAGTTTCAGTTCAGGCAATGAAACAAACGAATCATAAGGCGAATAATCGAATTTATATTGGAGAACAGCTAACCATTCCAGTCTCGCCTTCATCAAGCGAATCTACACCGCAAAAAGATGTAGCAGCTTCCAATCATTCAGCTCAAGCTGTTTATCAAGTTCAACGGGGAGATACATTAGGAGCTATCGCAAAACGATACAATGTATCCATACAAGCAATTAAACAAGCCAACCATACAAACGGTGACCGAATTTATGTAGGTCAACACTTAATTATTACAACAGGCATTTCAGAACAAGAAATGGACTTAATGGCTCGTTTGGTTACTGCCGAGGCTGGAGGAGAGCCTTACGCTGGGAAAGTTGCAGTGGCAAAAGTTATATTAAATCGCGTTAATTCAACAGAATTTCCAAATACAATTACCGATGTAATTTATGAACCTATTAAATATGGCTATGCCTTTACTCCAGTTACAGATGGAAGGATTAATCAACCGGCAACCCATGAAGCAAGAATGGCAGTAGAGGAAGCAATCTCTACGAAAGGAAGTAATTCTGATTGGCTTTATTTCTATAACCCAAAAACTTCTACTGACAAATGGATTACAACGCGCCAAACTATGGCAGTAATCGGGAATCATGTGTTTGCTAAATGAGGGCTTGGTTCATTAACTCTATTTATCCTCAGGCAAGTTTCTTTTCTATAAAAAAATTTATGATTTTATTCCTATAGATTCATAGAAAAAAGAAGACACTCTAACAAGTGTCTTCTTTCATATTAAAAAACTTTCATTACATCATAGCGCCACTATTATTAAATGTATACCATTTTCCTTCAATGAAATGTTTACCTTTTGCCATTGCACCGCTAGATTGTAAATAATACCATTTTCTATCTTTTTGTAACCAACCTGTTTTCATCGTTCCGTCTTCATTCATGTAATACCATGTACCCTCATCTTGCACCCAACCTGTTTGCATCACATCAGAAAAGTAATACCACTTTCCATTATGACTAAACCAACCTTGCTCATTTGCACCAGTTTCATCATCAAAGTAATACCATTCACCGTCTAGTTGTTTCCATCCTGTTACCATGGATCCATCTTCATTAAAGTACCAAATAGTACCACCTTCAGCTAATTTCCCTGTCCGCATAGCACCACTGTCATCAAAGAAGTATTGCTTTCCTCCTTCATCTAACCACCCTTCGTTCCACCCATTTACTGAGCTTTTCATTGTGCCATTCGCATTTAAGTAATACCATGCTCCATTTACTTTCGCCCAACCTATCGCCATAGAGCCATCTTCATTGTAGTAATACCATTCTCCTGTATAAGGACCTCTTTTAATTTCTAACCACCCTGTAATCATAGCTCCATCTTCATTAAAAGCGTACGTTTTTCCTCCTATAGTTTTGCGACTGTCGGCCATGGCACCATTTTCTTCAAAGTAATACCAAGAGCCATTGATTTTTTTCCAGCCCTTAGCCATAGCTCCATCTTCGTTAAAGTAATACCATTTTCCGCCAAAGGAACCTTGAAGTTTCTTCCATCCTATCTGCATAGCGCCATCTTCATTAAAGTAATATGTATTCCCTTGGATATTTTTCATATATTTAGCCATAGTTCCATCTTCATTATAGTAATACCAATCCCCTTTATCTCGAACCCAACCACTCTTTTCTTGAGCTTGCTCAACTTTATACGTATTATTTTGAGAAACTACATTTTCTTCTGCATGAGATACTGCAGGAACTACAAACATTGCAGACATTAAAACTGGCAAAATAGTTTTCTTCATTTTCCATATCCCCCAAATAATGAATAATTTTAGTTTTTATTTCCACAAACAGAATTATATTACGATGTTTTAATATAATCAACATATTTCTGTAACATTAATGTAATATTTTTTAATCAAAGGAAACAAAAAATACTTTCGTGTTACATTATTCGTTATAAAAGATAGACACAGAGCCAACATTCTTGCAATCTACCATTTCACAAATTGTTCAAATAAAGTGAAACTTCAATCAGTGGGGGTTTTCTCCATCCCCCACTGATTGTTAGTTGAACCAATCGGGCTTTTACGGGCTGTTTATCTCCCACCTAAACTTCTTCGCATTTTCTTAAGTTTTGAGGTGGGAGTATTACAGCCCGTTAATGCGGGATAAATCAATAATTTAATCATTGAAGGTTGTTCTCCGCAAATAGCAGGTCAATTTTATATTCTCAATAACTGTGGAACTTCACATCCTCTTAAAAAACTCTCAATATTCTAGTTATGATTCCTCAAAATTTGCACTTTACTATGTAACTTAGAAAAGCAAACGGATAACCGTTGAATTCTAACAAGCATATGAGGAGGAATTATAATGAAACAGCCTTTTATTAAAAAAGCAGCACTGATTTCTACCCTTACAATGAGTACAATCCTATCCACTACAATTCCATTTAACGTTTTAGCAGAAGCACCTAATCAAGCAATGCAAGCGCAGCAAGAACACCTTTCTGAGGAAATTCTGAAACTATCATTCGAAGGAAATCTAAATGATAGTTCTGCTTCCAATCATAGTATTTCATATAAAAATGGAAGCCCTTCTTTTACAGATGGACGTGTAAATAAAGCTCTCAATTTCAAATCAACGTCACAGAAAAATGCTTCATATATCGACTTAGGGGATACACCACAATTAAAGTTTGGAGAAAACACAAATTTCACAGTATCCTTTTGGGTGAAATCTTCAGGCGTAAACGCTGATCCTGCTATTATTTCAAATAAAGATTGGCAAAGCGGTGGGAATTTAGGCTGGTTTATCGGTTTAAAAGATAAAGCTCTCCTTTGGAATTTCAAAACATCCGGTAGCTCCCGTCTTGATGCCTCTATTCCAAATGTTGCTAACAACGCTTGGCATCATATCGTAATTTCTCATGACCGTAATGGATATGCAGTGATTTATAAAGATGGAAAGTTAGAAAAACAAATTGATATTAGTAAAATGAAAGGCACAATCGATACGAATTACACAACAAAAATCGGTGTAGATGGCAAAGGAACTTTATTTGGCAACAATTTTAACGCGGCATTAGATGAAGTATCGATTCTAAAAAAAGCAGTAACGGCTGAAGATGTTCAAAAGATGTACCAATCTGCTCCTCCTATCTCTGTTACTGATATTGCAATTGACCAACCAACTGTGCATTTAAACGTTGATGGTTTCACATATGTAAAAGCCGACATCAAACCGTCAGATGCTACAAATAAAAATGTAACTTGGACAAGCAGTAATAAAGACATCGCAGACGTTGAAACGATAGATGGAAAAGTAAAAGTAATGGGGAAAAACATAGGAAAAACAACCATTCAAGCTATTTCTAAAGATGGAGAAAAAGTCGCGAACGCAGAACTAACTGTTACAAATTCTTTAGATGTAACGCGGGATGGTTTGCTCGAACAAAGTGATGTAAACTTTGTAAAACAATACATCGGATCTGATGAAAATAGTGAAAACTGGAATGAAGTCAAGCACGCTGATTTAAATGGAGACGGAAAAATTGACGAGAATGACATACTTTCTCTTGAGGAACGACTAAAACAATCTACAAATTATCCGTACAAACATGTCTTTATTATCGGATTAGATGGAGCTGGTATTGCTGTCAAAGATGCAAATGCTCCTAACATTAAAAATTTTATCGAAAGCGGCGCAAGTACTTATAACGCTAAAGCTCTTTCGCCAACAATTAGCGCTCAAAACTGGGGCGGAATCTTACATGGTGTAACACCTGATAAAACAAATATCAATAATACAACCGCAGGGTCCCAAGCGTATCCTGAAAACTCACCTTATCCATCATTTATGAAAGTACTAAAACAAGAACGACCATATGCAAAAACAGCTTCATTCTCTGCATGGAGTCCAATTAATATAGGGATTATCGAACAATCCGTAGGTGCTCACTTGGAGTCTGTTCGAGATGATCAGTTAGCACCAAAAATCGCAAATTATATTAAAACGGACGGAAAAGATACGGAAGTCACATTCATTCACTTTGATGATATTGATGGTGCTGGTCATTCTCAAGGTTACAGCAGCCCAGCATATATGAAACAAATTGAAAAAACAGATAAAAATGTAGGTATTGTATTGGATGCAATTCGTGACGCTGCTTTACTAGAAGATAGCCTTATTATTATGACAACCGATCACGGCGGGAAAGGTTATGGTCACGGAGGAGAATCTCCTGAAGAAAAGACAATTTTCTGGGCGGCTAACGGTCCTGGCATTCCAGCAAAAACAACCATTACTGCTCCAATGACAAATATGGATACAGCAGCGATTGTAACGCAAGCACTACGCTCAAACAAACCAGCAACCTGGGATGCAAAAACACCTAAGAACGTATTAGAAACATTCCCGACTAGCCTAAAGCTTAGCAAGTCCGAACATTCCTTAAAAGAGGGAGAATCGTTTGAAATCACTGCAAAGATTAATCCTAATGTTACAAATAAAAAATTAACTTGGAAAAGTGATGATCCAACTACCGCAACAATAAAAGCAACGGATGACAAGGCAATTATCACTGCTGAAAAGGCTGGTATGACAACAATCACTGTAACAACTGCTACTGGTGAATATGTAGCAACATGTAAAGTAACTGTTACACCAAATCATGTGCCTGTTACAGGAATCACAGTGGCCGAACGATCTTTCCAACTTAAACAAGGAGATTCCAAACCTGTATCTGCTTCCGTTCTTCCTGAAAATGCATCAAATAGAAACATAACATGGAAAAGTAGTGACTCTAGTATCGTTGCACTTGAAAATCAAAATGGTGCAACTTATGTAAAAGCATTGAAACCAGGGCGTGTTGTTTTAACTGCAACGACGGAAGATGGGAAATATAATAAATATGTTTATATTCAAGTAAAATAGCAAAATCGGCTTACAGTCTCTGTAAGCCGATTTTCTAGGGTGTTAGTGTAAATTGGTGAATGAAATTTTATCAGCGTTTTTTAAAGATATCAACCAACCGACTAATAGCGACAAAGATGGAACTCTGTATAATCGCAAAAAGCGGCTCACAAATTGTAAGCCGCTTTTCCCTATTCTTTAATATTCACTCCATACTCCTTAAACCAAACGTGAATTTGAGCTAAATGTGCCAATAGTTGTGGTCCCGTCATTAACTGGCCAAACCATGGCGTTTGAAATGCACTTCCTCCTGATTGTATCAATCCTTGTAATTGCTGTTTATCAAATAACTCATGCAAAATGGAGTTTTTATCCGTTAGTAAATCCTTCAACCACACAGTTACCGCTTTTGTATAATGCGGATTATGTGTTTTCGGATACGGGCTTTTCTTTCGATATAATATATCGTTTGGCAAAACCCCTTCTAACGCCTTACGCAATAGACCTTTTTCGCGATTTTTA
The DNA here is from genome assembly GCF_022625245.1 of Bacillus sp. TL12. Lineage (NCBI taxonomy): Bacteria > Bacillati > Bacillota > Bacilli > Caryophanales > Bacillaceae > Bacillus > Bacillus sp. TL12. The sequence continues at coordinate 55,636 of NZ_JAJJBY010000018.1, forward strand.
TACATTTTCATTTCCCAAGGAATATTCCACGCATATTCGACAAGGCGATGATCTGCAAATGGAACACGGACTTCTAGACTCGCCCCCATACTCATCCGATCTTTTCTGTCTAATAATGTTGTCATAAACCAAACCATATTCAAATAAAACAGTTGCCGCCTTTTTGCTTCAATTGCACTTTCTCCTTCTAAAATTGGTACTTCCTGTATCGATTCTTCGTAGCGCTGCTGTACATATTCCCTTAAGTTTAATTTATTACGCCATTCTTTCTTCAAAAGTTGCTCGCGCGCCTCTGTAGAACGCATCCATGGAAATGCGCTTGATTGTAAATCATCTTCCCTGTAAAACCACGGATAACCGCCAAAGATTTCATCGGCACATTCGCCCGACAAACCAACAACAAAATCCTGTTTAATTTCTCGGCAAAACCATAATAATGAAGAATCGATATCTGCCATACCAGGTAAATCACGCACGAGTACCGCTTCTGTTAAATACGCTGCTAACTGTTCATTGGAAATCACACAGCGGTGATGAATCGTACCAAATGTTTCTGTCATTAAATCAATAAACGGCGCATCTGAATTTGGCTGAAATGCATTCGCTTTAAAATATTTTTCATTATCTTCATAATCAATCGAATACGTATGCAGCTTTCCTTTCCCTTCTCTTTCATATGCCTTTGCTGCAAATGCAGTAATGGCACTTGAATCTACCCCGCCTGACAAAAATGTACATAGCGGCACATCTGAAACCAATTGTCTTGTAATCGCATCCTTGAGTAGAAACTGCACTTGTTCTACTGTTTCTTCAAATGAATGTTCATGTTTTTTACTTTCAACATTCCAATATCTCCATATACATAATCCATCTTTTGAAAATGTAAGAGCGTGCCCCGGACGAAGTTCTTGCATTCCCCCATAAATACCATGCCCAGGCGTTCGAGACGGCCCTAATCCAAATACTTCTGATAGTCCTTCTGTCGTAACTTCTGTCTTGACATCCGGATGAGCTAAAATTGCTTTTAATTCTGAGGCAAACAATAATCTTCCATTATCATATTTGTAAAATAATGGTTTAACACCTAATCGATCCCGTGCAATAAACACTTGTTCTTTTTTCTCATCCCAAACTGCAAAAGCATATATCCCATTTAAATGGTCGACACATTCTTCTTTCCACTCTATATAAGATGCTAATAACACTTCTGTATCAGAATGCCCTTTAAACGTATAACCTCTTCTCAGCAATTCTTTACGAATATCTTCTGTATTGTAAAGCTCCCCATTATAGCAAATTGTGTAATTCTCTTCTTCTTTCATACACCTACATGTCATCGGCTGTTTTCCGCCCTCAGGGTCAACTACAATTAACCGTTTATGCCCGAAAGCAACATGCCTTTTTACCCAGACATTCGTATCATCTGGTCCCCTCTTCGCAAGTGTTTCCGCCATCTTCGTAACCGTCCCTCTTTCACCTTCTAACGACCGCTTATAATCAATCCAACCTGTAATCCCGCACATATAAATCATCCTTCCTATCCTATATCCGTATAACTTTACTCCGTTCAAAACCCAAATAGAACCAAAAAGGCCGAGATGAAACAACTACACGTAAATGCCTAATTGGTGAGGGCTAAAGATTCAGACGAAATTTCTCCGCCTGAATAAAAAATTCACTGTATGAAGCATGTTCTTATTCTATGCCCAACTTTCTTTATGGGTTCCATAGTTATAAAGAACGACTGAACTGTCCATAACAAGAATAAGTACTTTGATAAAAGGAGAAATCACGAATGAAACAACGCAAACATATTTTGTATAATCAACCACGTGCTCATACAATTGGGAATGTGGAATATATAAACAATGAGTGGATATTCTTTGATGATGAAAATGATGAAGCATTTTTGCTTGATGATATTATTGAAGATGGATTTGAAGTTTTATATAACAACAATTGGCTACCAGCAAGATTCTACGAACAAGATATATTACAAATTGCAGATGAACATCATCCGCTGCAAAATGGCGAATTGATACGAATTCGCAAAAAATTACTGCTTAGTTATCATGAATGGTTAGAAGAACTACCTGATTCTACATTTTCATTATTTGCAGAAACATTACAGTCATTCAATTATTCTTTATATGACTGTATCTATTGTCATAATTTCTTATCGTTTCAACCGAAAGATCAGCCTTGTGAAGGGGTAAATCTTCTATTATTTGATAACGAGGAAATGGTGTGCTCGTTGCAACATCATTATGTTCGTTTTTCTACTTGTAATAAAAATGTATTTCAGTTTATAAAAACAAATGGCGAAGAGCTACATATAGAATCGATATAAATATATTGAACTACCCCCACCTTCACTTCGGTTAGAGGAGAGGATCTTCTCGATTAAAATGATAAAAACCACCTTATAATCTCAAATACTTGAGGGTATAAGGTGGTTTCATTTTTTTATCCCGCATTAACGGGCAGTAATACTCCCACCTCAAAACTCGGCGAAAGCAAAGAAGGTAGGTGGGAGATAAACTGCCCGTAAAAGCCCGATTGGTTCAACTAATAATCAGTGGGGGATGAAAAAAAAACCACTGATTAAAGTTTCACTTTATTAAAATACTTTCCAGCCAATCGGTAATTTCAGTCCAAGGTAAAATACCGCTACAAGCGCGATAATAAATAGTCCCCAAACTGCCCCTGTTTTCTTGCTTTTGCTCATTTTCACAAGAATCATTTCCATTCCACCGATAACTAAAATGCCAGCTACCATTTTTAAGCCATACCACATGTGCATGCTACCTGTCGCTGTCTTCATAATACCTTGATACAACATGAAACCTGTCACAATAATGATAATATACATTAGGCGAAGCCCCATATGTACACCTTTACCTTTTCTTCCTGCTGAATAAAGAGAATACGCCACGAAGAATAAAATTAATCCTAACGCCCATGCTGTAATATGCATATGTACCATTGTATCCCAACCTCCTCTTTCCACACTTTTTCACTTTATATGATACCACGACCATTTCTTTTCAGGAAATGTTTCGCTTTTTCCAATTTAAATGATATAATATTTAGAGTATTTACAAACTTCTTGTAATAACAAAAGGGGGAACAATCATGATTCAAACAAAAGATATTATCGAACTAACAGATACATACGGTGCAAATAACTATCATCCACTTCCAATCGTTATTTCTAAAGCGGAAGGTGTTTGGGTAGAAGATCCTGAAGGAAATCGCTATATGGACTTACTTAGTGCATACTCTGCGGTAAATCAAGGGCATCGCCATCCAAAAATTATTAATGCGTTAATCGAACAAGCTAATCGTGTTACGTTAACTTCCCGTGCTTTCCATAGTGATCAATTAGGTCCTTGGTACGAAAAAGTAGCGAAACTAACACATAAAGATATGGTACTTCCAATGAATACAGGTGCGGAAGCTGTTGAAACCGCAATCAAAACAGCACGCCGCTGGGCATATGATGTGAAAAAGGTTGAAGCAAACAGAGCTGAAATTATCGTTTGTGAAGATAACTTCCACGGTCGTACCATGGGTGCTGTTTCTATGTCCTCTAATGAAGAATACAAGCGCGGCTTTGGCCCAATGCTTCCTGGCATTGTTGTAATTCCTTACGGTGATTTAGAAGCGTTAAAAGCTGCAATTACGCCTAATACAGCTGCATTTATTTTAGAGCCAATTCAAGGTGAAGCTGGCATTAACATTCCACCAGCTGGGTTCTTAAAACAAGCATATGATATCTGTAAAGAAGAAAATGTATTATTTGTAGCTGATGAAATCCAAACTGGTTTAGGCCGTACTGGTAAATTATTTGCATGTGATTGGGATAACGTAATTCCTGACATGTACATACTTGGTAAAGCACTTGGCGGCGGTGTATTCCCAATCTCTTGCGTTGCTGCAAACAGCGACATTTTAGGCGTATTCGAGCCAGGTTCTCACGGTTCTACATTCGGTGGTAATCCACTTGCATGTGCTGTTTCGATCGCAGCTCTTGATGTATTACTAGACGAGAAATTAACAGAGCGTTCTCTTCAATTAGGAGAAAAATTAGTAGGACAATTAAAAGAAATTGATAATCCGATGATTACAGAAATCCGCGGCAGAGGATTATTTATCGGAATCGAATTGAACGAGCCTGCTCGTCCATACTGTGAAAAATTAAAAGAATCAGGTTTATTATGTAAAGAAACACATGAGAATGTAATCCGCATTGCTCCACCTCTTGTAATCTCTGAAGAAGATTTAGAGTGGGCGTTCCAAAAGATTAAAGCGGTATTATCTTAATGTAAACAAGCTGCCTTTTACGAGGCAGCTTGTTTGTTATGAAACAATCATTTTTGTAAAGAGCAATATACCGGCAATAACCGGAAATAGAAGCAATACACCTACTACGCAGGAAGCAATCACATGTTTCAATTTCCACCAATCACTTCTTATCCCTTCCCGAAACCAAAATAATGAAAAAGGTATAATCAGTACCAATGCTGTTACCAATCCTGGAACGTATCTTTCTGTTACAATCGCCCCGCCTACATGAAACCACCCATTCATAAAAATCATCGCCTGTGTAACAAGTAATATATACAGTGTGACTTTCTTTTTTAATATAATATGAATACATACAAGTAGAAAAACAATAGTTGTCAATATACATAACGCAATGAAAAAATATTGTTTTTGTCCCGCATTCTCTTCCATAGGAATCGGTTGTAAATATTTCATTTCAGGAAAGAAATAATATTCCTCAGCATTATGAAATGCAAATAATATAGGGATGAGCCAAATGGAGAAACTACTATTTAACTTCGCTTTGAAGTGTTCCAATACGTTGTACCGTAATTATTACCTCATCACCAGCATGTAAAAACTTTGGCGGAGTAAATCCTTTTCCAACTCCAGCTGGTGTTCCAGTCGCAATTATGTCCCCAGGCTCTAACGTCATCCCTTTACTTACGATCGAAATAATATCTTCTATTGTAAATATCATATTTGCAGTATTTGAATTTTGACGAACTTCCCCATTCACTTTTGTTTCAATGTTTAATTCGTTGGGATTTTCAATTCCCGCCTTATGAACTAAATATGGACCCATTGGACAAAATGTATCAAAACTTTTTCCTAAGAAAAATTGTTTATGTTTTCTTTGAATATCTCGAGCCGTTACGTCATTTACAATTGTATAGCCGAAAACATATTCAAGCGCCTTCTCTTTCGTAATTTGTTTTCCACGTTTTCCAATTACAATTGCGAGTTCGCCTTCATAATCTAGTTCATTCGTTGCATGCGGATGACTGTGAATTTTCTCCCCATTTCCAATAACCGTCGTTGGAGCCTTTGTAAAAATCATGATATCTTTCGGAACGGATTCCTCCCCGCCCATCTCTATCGCATGGTCACGATAGTTTTTTCCGACGCAAAGAATATTCTTTCTTGGCCTTGGAATAGGTGCTAATATTTTAATGTCTTGTAGAGGATAATATGCTGTTGTTTCATTCTCTTTTGCCCAGTTTACAATTTCTTTTGCCTTTTCAATAAAGGCACTTCCTTGCTCGATACACTCTAACATTGTAATAGGAACGGTAATCTTTTCGCCTTTTTGCCTTTGTGCCTCTCTCAAATGCAGCACCTTTTCTTCGTGCTCATCCACAATACCAACAAATACTTTCTCTTCCTTCTTCACCGTCACAAATCGCACGTTTTCCACTCTCCATCCTAAAACTCATACACTGTAATTGTATTCGTATTCCATCAAAAAAAACCTGCCAATCCATTTTAATTTTTACAAAATTCTTTATTTTTTACAACACAAAATACTATTTTGGAATAAAATGTAGAATTTTTACTTTTTTTATCGAATGCATTTCTTTTTTATGGAATTTTTGTATAATATGTACTACATATATACTTAAAAATTTTAAAGAGATGGAGCCGATTCTATGTTTGAGCAAGCGATTGAAAAAAAACGTGAAAAAATGATGTATTTTGCTGAACGCTATGGAATAACTTCTCAAAAAACAGTGAATTGTAGCCAAGAACTGGACAGGCTCTTGAATGTTGTTTGGCTTTTGCAAGGAGATTTCGTCCAAACTTATACAATAGATGAACACACACAATGAAGTGTGTGTCTTTTATTTTAAAAAATACACATTTTAGTAAAAACGCCCATACAATAATAGAAAAGAATATTTATCGTTCCTTTAACAGCATTAAAAATTTCATTTATGAAAGGTGTTTGCTATGCCAGCAATGGTTGGACATATTCATATCGTTAATATTGGATCAAGTGGGGTTTTTCATATTGGAGATGTATTTGCAATTAGGCCGATTAGTTACTCTCGTGCTTTTGCAGGAGCTGGTTCTTTTAATGTAGGTGAAAACGTTTCGGTATACAATTATCAAAATACGACGACAGTCAATGATACTGACGTCATCGATCAAGCTATCATTGGATCAACTTAAAGGAGGGGAATGATGAGTGAACTTTTATGTACAGCAAAGTATTATCATTAACAATATCAAAATTGACAGTATTACAACATCTTCCGTTTTTCAAATTGGGACTGCCGGTAGCATTAAATCCTTATCTAAATTTTCCAATACCGGTGGATTTACAGAACCACTTCGCCCCTTAACAGCCAAAGGACAAATTATTTCTATTAAACCATAATAAGTTCTTCTTAAGCCACTTTTATCATAAATATATAGAGCAAGTATACACCCTCCCTATTGAAAAGGAGGTTTCACATAGTGAATCAAGATATATACATTTATCTACAACAATTTCAACAAGTTCTTCAAAAGCAGCAAGAAGCAATCTGTGCATTAGAGGCGCAAGTACGGACATTAACAGAAGAGCTTGATGAACTAAAAAGCCGTCCCTCCTCTTCTATAGGAAAAGTAGAATATAAATTCGATCAACTAAAAGTGGAAAACTTAAATGGCACATTAAATATCGGCTTAAACCCATTCGCTACGACAGATCAACAAATTGAAGACTTTCAAGTAGATACCGAAACATTAAAAGTAAATCCAGAAACACAAACAAACCCCGATTTTTATCAAGATATTATTCAAGAAATGCATCGCTATTTGGATGAAGAAGCCTATAGCAGAATTCTTCATTTTGAACATGAAGAGCGAACACCACTTGATGATATGTACCGACAAATGATGATTGGCGATATAAAAAAACAAATGGAACATCGCCTTCCTTATTACTTATCACAAGTACAGCCATATGAGGACATTACATCAAATCCAGAGTATATGAAGAGTGTAATTATTCAAGCTATGAAACGAGATATCGATAAAGCATTCCTTTCTTTTATTCAACACATTCCTAGCAATTTCCGAAAGGAGTAAATACGCATGAACTTTACTGTTGTCAATTGTGAACTAAAGGTTGGGCAGATCAAAATGAACGGAGTTTCTTCATCTGCCCTTTTTTTAATTGGTGATGCGAACCTTTTAATTCTCTCTTCTATTCTCGATACACCTTTCGAATCCCTTACTGAAGGTCCATTTGTACCTCTCGTAACGGATGTGCCTACTACTCCAAGTTAAGGAGGTCTCTTCATGTTTCAACACATTTCAGTTGTTCATCGGACAAATATTATCTCTTTAGGGAATTCTGGAACTTTTCAAATTGGCGATGCAAATCAGATGGAATTAAAAAGCCGAGCTCTTGTTGTACAACGTGAATTTCCTTACTATTTAAAAGATGAAGGAAAATTAGAAGCTTTTAAAATCTTTACAGACGATGAAATCACAATCCCTACCCGGTCAACGGATGTCAAAATGAATATTATAAATGAATGTCCCTTTATTGAAGTAGGTGATGTTACAGTTCGTACCTTATTAAATTCCGCATGCTTTCAAATTGGATCAGTTGACTACGGATTTAACAATTCACGCATTCATCAAATCCGCCAATATATTACAGATGAACCTTTCAACGAATAAATCATATAGTAAAGTTAAAGAAAAGTGCTTAGGTAGGTGAATAACATGCCCTCTGTCGTCGGGAACCTCGTTGTTCAAAATAGTAATGGCTCTTTTAACTTAGGTGACTTCTATAATGTCTCTCCTAAAGAAAATACAAAGGCGTATAACGGTTCAGGAGCATCAAATGTTGGTTTTGTTGTTAACACGTTTAACGGTGTCAGTGCAACGAATACATTCGATTCAGATGTTGCGGATCAAAATCAAATGGGGACAGCATAAAAAAGTAGGAGGAAATCCCTCCTACTTTTTTCATTCCGCTTTCAAATCTATAGTATTCCACGCTCACTTTTCATCTTCTACACGCAGTATGTGATTTCCGTCAAAGAAGTATAGATACTTTTCTTTTATCGGACAATGCAAACTCTTCTCTAAAGCTTTTGCATACAATGAAAGCTGCACTTTATACCGATCTTCTAAAATAGGTCTTGCTTGATCATATCCACCTGGGAAACGTCCTTCAATTGTATCTGTTTTAAAGTCAATTAATACAATGCCGTCTTCCTCTTCTATCATACAATCAATAACCCCTTGGACAAGTACAGATTCTTTGCTCTGCCCTTGCCAATCTTGATACGCTTCTTGTGCTGAAAGCATCATCGTAAATGGTACTTCACGTTCTACGTTCTTCGCAGCTAGCACACGCTTACCAAGATCTGTATCAAAAAAGGCTACAATGCAATCAATCGGAATTTCTTCTGCTTGCTCAAATGTTAGTAATTCTTTATTTACCATTTCTGCAATTTGTTCTTTAATGATTTCTGGTGTAATCGATTTTTGTAAATTAATATGCTGCATAACGGCGTGGACAGCTGTTCCTCGTTCGGCATAGGTTAATCCCTTTTTCTCCATAAAACGCGGACGTGTTTTGATAGGAGCACGAAGTTTTTTTATAAAGGTATGATCACTTCCATCTTCCGATTGATAATTCCGCTTTATCTCCGTAACAGACTGCTTCGCCCGATGTGCTGTTGCACCTTCATGCGCATACCCCCATGTTAAACGAGCATACACTTCTTCTTTTCGTTCGCTTTCTAGCGGAACCGCTCTTTTCTCACGAAGTGCCTCTAACAATTCTTGTTTTTCTTCTTGTACTGGCTCAGGGGCAAGTAAAGTGTTACCGTCAACGACTTCTACTTTCCAGCTCGCATCGTACTCATAAATTTCATTTGGTATATTTCCTTGTCCAAGTTCAAGGAGCATTTCACTATCACGATGTCTATATAGTGACGGCGTGATCCAATCTAAGTAACAAGATGCTCCCGCACGAACATAATCCGGCAGTAACCAATCGGTATGTTCCCTTGCATCAAGCCACTTTTCCATTTCTTTTTCTTTATCTTTCACCGTACCAATTAAAATCAATTTTTCTTTCGCACGCGTTAAAGCAACATATAGTACACGCATCTCTTCCGCAATCAGTTCCATCTTCATTTTACGTTTAATCGCTAATTGTGATAACGTCGTATATTTAATTCGTTTACGAGGATCAATAAATTGTGATCCAAAACCGAAATCTTTGTGTAGTAAGAATCGTTTCATTAAATCTTGTGTATTAAAACGGCGCCCAAGCCCCGCTACAAATACTACTGGGAACTCGAGTCCCTTACTTTTATGAATCGTCATAATTCGAACAACATCTTCTTGTTCACCGAGTGCTCTCGCTGTTCCCATATCATCCCCGCGCTCTAAAATACGCTCAATAAAACGAAGGAAACGGAATAAACCACGGAAAGATGTTGCTTCATACTGCCTTGCTCTGTCGTATAATACACGTAAGTTAGCTTGGCGTTGTTTTCCCGCCGGAAGACCACCAACAAAATCATAATAGCCTGTCTCACGATATACTTTCCAAATTAAATCAGAAAGTGACTGCTGACGCGCAAATTCACGCCATCCTTGTAAGAGGTTATAGAACCATTGTAGTTTCCCGTGTAATTCTACCTCTCCCTCAAGCGGTGCTCCTCGTAAGAAGGAACGCAACACTTCATAAAACGAACCTTTCTTTTCATGAGCACGGAGCATCGCAAGTTCCTCATCGTTTAATCCAACAATTGGGGAACGAAGTACAGCCGCAAGCGGAATATCTTGCATCGGATTATCAATTACGCGAAATACATTCATCATGACAGTCACTTCAGTTGCTTCAAAATAACCTGTCGCAAGCTCAGCGTAAACAGGAATACCTTGCAATTTTAACTCTTCCATAATTTGAGGAGCCCACGGCATCGAGCGCAGTAAAATGACAAAATCACGATATTTCACCGGGCGCATACTATCTGTTTTACGATCGTATACTTCATAACCTGAATCCACCATCGCTTTAATTCTTTGTGCCATTAAACGTGCTTCCAGCTGTGCTTTTTCTACTTCGACACCGTCTTCTCCCTCTGCCGATTCTTCGCCCTCAGACTGATGAATACATAACAGCTCAGCTGCTACATCTTCTCCTTCTGGATAACTCGCACCAAGCTTTAGTTCCGCATCGGCATCGTAATCAATTTCTCCGACCGTTTCGCCCATAATTTGTTTAAAAATAAAGTTCGTACCTGCTAGCACTTCATGACGACTACGGAAGTTTTTCGCTAGATCAATTTTCATCCCGCCGTCTATTCCTTCAGGCGTAAATCGTTTATACTTCCCTAAAAACAAGCCAGGTTCTGCTAATCGGAAGCGATATATTGACTGTTTCACATCACCAACCATAAACAGATTACCTTCTTGCTCAGAGTCTTTCGTTACAAACTTAATAATCGACTCCTGTACAAAGTTTGTATCTTGATATTCATCGACAAGTACTTCGGCAAATTTATTGCGATATTGCATTGCAACTGGTGATGGACGCAGTTCGCCATCTTCCGTACGTTCACTTAAAATTTGTAAGCAAAAATGCTCTAAATCTGTGAAATCAACCATTCCTTTATCACGCTTGATCGTTTGGAATCGCTCCGTAAATACTTTTACAATTTGAACAAGCTTTTCTAGTACAGGATGCATTTCCTTAAAATCACGTAAAAAGCTTTCTGGTTTCCGGCTAAATAACTCTTCTTGTAGTTTCTTCACTTCATCTTTTGCTTTATTTCGAAGTGAATCTACTTGTTTGACAATCTCTTCATTGTAGTCACTCTTCTTAATGCGCTTTAACGTTTGCCACGAAACATTTTGCATCTCTTCATATACACTTGTCCAAGACTGATGAGCTGCACTAGATAGCGTTCCAAGTAAAACAAGATCTGCCTGTAACGTTTCAACACGTGGTGCTGGCCCATCTGGAAGCATCGCAAGTTCAATTGCTTTTTGAACATGCTTTTCAGCAGTTTCCAGCTGAAACTTCACATCTTCTAGTAAGTAAGACGCATATGTTAAATCCTCAATTGATTTTCCTTCCACAACATACGCTTCAACAAGTTTATCCAGCCACTTCTCTGGGTCTGGATGCGCTCTTGATTCTGTATGAAGCGCTAAAATCATGCGCTGCAAATCATCATCACTTCGGTCACTCGTATAGCGATCAACGAGTTCAAAGAATATATCATTTCCCTCGGTGCCATATTCCTCTTCTAGTATGTCATCTAATACTTCTTCTTTTAATAATTCATTTTCTGTCTGGTTGGCAATGCGAAAACGCGGATCAACGTCGAGCATATAATAATACGTTCGAATGACTTGTAAACAGAACGAGTGAATCGTTGAAATCGACGCTTTATTTAATAAACTAAGCTGCTTACGAATATGCTCTGACCCAGGCTCATCGATTAATACTTTTTCTAACGCTTCGCCAATTCTGTTCTTCATCTCTTGCGCTGCTGCATTTGTAAACGTTACGACAAGCAGACGGTCTACATCTACTGGATTCTCGGCATTAATAATTTTGCGAATAATTCTTTCTACAAGTACAGCTGTCTTTCCCGATCCTGCTGCTGCCGCGACTAAAATATCACGGCCATCTCTGACAACTGCTTTCCATTGATCATCCGTCCATTGACTACCTTCAGGCTTTTGTGGCCAGTTCTCTATCATTCGCCAACCTCCTCTCTTATTTTCTCCATCGCTTCACTATCTTTCATATCTTTTAACGTGCGGAACTGGTTATCTTCAAGTGATTCATCAAACTGACAAACAGAGCGGAAATTACAGAATGTACAAGCTGCTTTGTTCCCCATTTTATAAGGTGCGATATCAATGACACCTTCTGTAATGTCTTTCCCAATGTTTTCAAATGTATGATGCACATATTGCTGTAAGGTTGTAAATTCTTGTTCACTTGCAATACTAGAACGCGCACTAAAACTACCATCTTTTTTCAAACCGGCAGAAATAATATCTGAACTTCCCGTACTTAACTTATTGTCCATTAAACGAACAACATCCGCATCTCCTAGCACAAGACCTTTCATTTTAAATTTCTTTAAAATTTCTTTTTCAATCTCTTCTTCTGAAGCGTCGCCTTTCATTTCCACAATCGGGTTATGAATATGGAAATATAAAACGCCAGCAGGCAGTGCCGCCTGATCCTTTTTCATCCACGTATTTGCATTTGAAATGACAACGTCTAAATACGTTAACATTTGAAGCGCTAAGCCATAATATACTTCCGTTAAATCTAAAGCTTTTGTACTCGATTTATAATCAATAATACGAAGGAACGTACCATTTTCATCTTCTGCTTTATCTACACGGTCAATGCGGCCAACAACTTCCATTTTCACACCATTTGCGAGTGTAAACTCCATTGGCGGAAGAGACCCAGTGCCGCCCATACCGAATGGAACCTCTAAATCAACTGGCACAAATCCACTTGACTTCGCATGCTCACGCAGGATAAGTGACGTACGGAAAATGATTTGCTGCAGTTTTTGTTTTAAATAATGATTTCGATTTGAACTTAATAAAATTTGTCTTTGCAGAAGCGGTGCAATTTCTTCAATGACTACGGCAGAAAGATGCTCACATTCTTTTATCGATAAATCAGCCCAAGTACGATTTTCCCTCAGTAACTTATCTGCAATTCTCTTTAATGCCGCATGGAATAATTCGCCGATATCTGGTGCATCTAATTTGAACACATCACGTTCTCGTAGTGATAATCCGTGCTGTGCAAAATGAGCATATGCGCAGCGATTAAATAGTTCCATACGAGAGACGCTTCCTTTAATTTTATCTCCGTATAAATCTCTACTTACAACTGGACTAAGTTTCTGCGCACGATTTCGATAAAATAAACTAGACAACACACGACTACTTTTTTGCTTCCACTGGGGTGAAGTCACATAGAAGTTATATACATCCCACCAAAAATCAAGATTCCCTTCAAAACCGTATCGTTTCCAGTTTTGAAGTTGCTGCGTTACGTACGACAACGTAACTTCTGGCGTTGCTACATACGAAATTTGATCCTGACGAGATAAATCATTCACATCATTCGTTATGAAGACTTCTTTGATAGAAGGGAACATTCTTTTTACTTTCTTAATAAAACTAGATGACAGTAACGTCTTTCCTTCTTCATCCGCAAGCGGACAAGAAATATATAATTTCTCAGATGCACGGGTTACTGTTTGATAAATAACAAATTGCTCTTCTAATAAAGTCTGCCTTGTTGTTGGTGCTAATTCTACACCAGCTGTAGCGAGAGATTCTCTTTCTTCATCTGATAACATCCCTTCATCTGAAGGGGCTGCTGGAATGATTCCTTCATTTGCACCAATTACAAAAGCAGCGCGAACATTCGATAACCTTGTTCGATCAATATTTGCAATCAGCACTTGATCTAAAGACGGCGGGATATTTGCAAATTGAAGCGCCTCAAGTCCAGTTGTCATTACATCGATAAACATTACACGAGACATCTTTTCCTCGCCTAGCATTTCTACAAATGTATCGAGAAGATTCATTACCTCTTCCCAAACTTGATCATGGTCACTTGCAAACAGGAAATTCCCTTCTTCTTCAGCACGCATACGCAAATCTTCTAGTTTTTTAGGAACATCTAATTCTTCTAAAAATAAATACACTGCTTCACACATTTGCATGACTGAACTTGCACGTTTGAAACGCTTCTGCAAACGAATAATCGGTGTCCTTACTACATCACGGAGACGGTTGATTTTCTCTTCCATTTCACGTTCACTATCTGTTTGTGTTCCTACGGCTCCATCTAACGAGCGATAACGACGATATGTCCACGGTTCATCTGCCGTCCATCTCTTTCCTTGTACGCCGTATGCTAAACAGTAATTTTCAAACTCATCCATTTCTTCGCGCATTGATTCTTTTCTTACATCTAACGGATATAATAGTTCCGTTTTTATGCAGCGGAATACTGCATCATAACGCCAATTTCCACTAATGACTTCTAGCGCAGAACGAATGCATTCAATAAGTGGATGATGTGACATCGGACGCTTTTCATCGATAAAGTGCGGAATATCGTAATCTGTAAACAATGTTTTCATTACATCATAATAGCTTTCTCCATTACGAAGAAGAACCGCAATATCTCTGTAGCGATACTCCTCTTCTGCAACAAGTCTGCGAATTTCCCGAGCTACACCTTCAACTTCCGCTCGTAAGTTTGCCGCTGTATATAATGTAATATCTGGTTCACTTTGAAACTTCTTAGAAGGACGAGATTCGAATTCAGCTTCTAAATGCGCTAGCGCCGGTGAATGAAAACGTGGTTGTTCTCTCATCAAAACCGTACTTTCCACGGCGACTTTCTCTTCACGTGCTAACTGTTTCACTTTTTCATACGTAAGGACTGTTTGATAAAACAAATCTAATTCACTTACTGGCTGTGATAACGTTTTTTCGTCTACTGTTAACGTAACTGTAATTCTTGCTCCGCAAGTCATGAGCTTTCTAATGATTTCTAATTCCCCAGGTGAAAAGGAATGAAATCCATCTATATAAATTTCTGCACCTTTTACATAGTCAGATTCTGGAAGCTTTTCTACAAGTAACTGCAGGTAATCTTCTGAATCTAAATATTTACCAATTAAAGCCCGTTCAAAATCATCATATAAAAGCTGAAGATCGTACATTTTATTTGCTAATAATTTTTGCTCATCACCATTTGAATGAGCATCTAACTGTTGCCACATCTCATATACATTCGATGGTGTGACATTGTAGCGTTTAAACTCAGCAATCATGCTTCCTAAATGTTCAAAAAAGCCATTTTGTTCTGCTGCTTTTTGAAACACATACAATCCTTCCTTACGGGATTCTACAATTTTACGCAGCAACATATGCACGCCTGCCTCATCAATATGAAGACGACTCGCGCCACCAACTTCTTGCAGAACCTTCCACGCTAACCTTGAAAAACTAAATACTTGCGCCCGAATAGAGCCGCTAACTTCTTCATTTCCTATTAATGCTTGCTGCGTTTGGAACGTCATTTGTTCCGGTACAAGATATAAAATTGTTTCGCCTCTTGGACGCTGCCGTAATTCTTCTTGTACTTCATGTAAACAAAACGTACTTTTTCCACTTCCAGCCCGTCCAATCACAAATCGAAGCGACATGTAATTCCCACCTTTCACTGACATAACGAACGTTAGTTTGATATCATCCTTGTATTATAACACAAAAAAACAGGAGCTAGCAGGCTCCTGCTTTTGGTCGTTATTTGCCGAATAGTCGATATCCTTTGTTGAATCTCCGATAAAATTTCATTTATGATTCCCCTTTGAAAAGTTCGTCTGCACTTCATTAATTGGCCAATAACGTAAATCCACTTTCCCGACAACAGTATCTGCTTTCACAAAGCCAAAGTGCCTGCTATCCCAACTGCCGAGACGATTATCACCAATTACAAAAATAGACCCCTTTGGAACAGTCTTTTCTCTCGTTAATTCTTCTAACGTAAAGTCTCCTGTCAACTGCCGTCCTTCCGCTTGCCTCTTATAGGTCTCCAAATAAGGCTCGTCCACAAATTGGCCGTTTATATACAACTTATCGTGCTTATATTCAATATGATCACCAGGTAAACCGATAATCCTCTTTACGTAATCCTCTTTCTTATTTGCATGAAACACGACAACATCAAATCGGTTCAACTCCCCAACTTGATAGCTAACCTTATTTACCACAAGCATATTTCCATCTTGAAGTGTCGGCATCATTGACTTCCCCTCTACAACATACGTTGAGAAGAAAAACGTTCGAAAGAAAACAGCTAATAGCACGCCTATAAGGATTGTCCTCATCCATTCTAGGCCTTCTTTTTTCAAAGCTCGCTTCATCTGCCTCTCCCCTCACCCTTTTCTATAATGGAGCCTTACTTACAGTGCAGACTAGTCTTAATGTAGTTCTAGCTTTACTTCAATCTTCTTACCGACATACCATAAAATAAAAATAACACCTATCACAATAATTGTTTTCACCGGCTTATAGATAAAAGAAGTTAAATCATGTCCAACATAACTTAAAATAAAAATCATGACTAACTTTCCAAGCGCTAGTGCTAACACAAATTGTCTTCTGCTAATACGTGATAAGCCAGCCACAACATTAATAAGTGCAGACGGCGTAAAAGGAAAACAAAATAAGATAAAAATAGGTGCGAACCCTTTCCGTTCAATCCATCCCATCGCTTTGCGCACTTTCGGATGCTTATTCACAAACGAGAAGAACCGGCTGCGTCCAAAACGGCGAATAACCGAAAATACAATTAATGCACCAAGCACTGACCCAAGCCATGAATACAAAAAACCAAACCATAACCCGAAGGCAACTGCATTCGCCATCACAAACACAATAAGTGGTAATGCAGGGATAATTGCCTCCACCATCGGCAGGCCAATACCAAGGAGCGGCCCAAATGCCCGATAACTTTCTACAAGTTGATTCATATTTTCCGCTGAAAAATACTCTTTGATTGTTTGAAAATCCATTCTACAATTTGCCCCTTTATCCCGCATTAACGAGCAGTAATACTCCACCTCAAAATTCGGTGAAAGCAAAGAAGGTAGGCGGGAGGTAAACTGCCCGTAAAAGCCCGATTGGTTCAACTAATAATCATTTGGGGGATAAAGCTCCCCCAATGATTAAAGTTTCACTTTATAATATCCTATCCCTATACTTTATCATTGCTTGTTAGAAAGAGGAAATGGTAGATACGACATATGGAGATGTATTTATTTATTTTCCATACTTTTATGTAGAAATCCTTTATTATTATTGTATGATAATCTATCAATATTTGACACGATTTTACATGTTGAGAAATATAAAAAAGGATGGTTGTCCCATCCTTTCTGCCTATCAGTCATTATTCCTTTATGTCCTCTTCTTTCACAAGATATGCTTTTTCATAAGCAGGCTTTAGTGTAGATTCATCTTCTTTATCGACCTGCTTAAACTGAAGTTTTCCTTGTTTATTTTTGCGATCCTCATACTCTGTTCGTAGTTTTGCGGTTCGGTTTTGCTGATTCTCAAAACTGCTTTTTGATATTTCTAATTTCACTGCGAGACCATTAATGAATCGAATAATTAAATTACCATCTGCTAGTTCTTTATTGTTTGCAATATGGAAGTGCGACAACCATGCACATTCCTTTCTAGAATAAGAATACGTAGGAAAAAAGTAAAGCTGATCTGTCGGGCTAATTGCAATGGGTGCCTTATGTGTAATACGTGTCAACTCTTTTGTACCGTCTTTTCTACCTAAGAAACTAGATCCGTGTTTGCGACAACTTCGTTCCACAATCTCAAGAGGCTTTTGAAACATGAAAAAACTGTCTTCTACTTCAACTACTCGCGTTACAATGCGTTTTTCCCCTAAAATAACTGGAAGTAAGGCCATAGTTCTCTTGTTTACGACATAATTTTCGACATAGCGTTCTGCTTGTTCACCCATCCTACACTCTCTCCTTCATTATTTTTCTTACCATTCATAACAGCAGCTGCATGGATAATTGTACCACTCTAAAAATAAAATTGTTCTTTTTTTCAAATATTTTATATTTTCTTATAAAACTTTAAAATTTCATTATATTTCTTCATATAAATATCTGCATAAAATCCACTTATTCTCTTAACTTAAAAAGATGAACTTCTCTAGAAAAATACAATCTTCCCTTTTTGAAATATTTGTAACATATTATTATAAGTGATAACAAAAACAGCTACTAAAAAACTATGATTTATAAAGTGAAACTTTAACGGTACTCCAACAGAAGTCCTCTTCCTCAAGCACGTGCAGGACATAGTCCAGTGGTAGGGAGAGGATGAATGTTGGTCGTGCACAGCACGAAGTTTCTATTTCCTTTTTATGTAACTTCATGTATACTAGTAATAGAAACGAGAACGTACATTCTGATTTTGGAAATCTGAACACTATAACGAAAAAGGAGGAGGGTGATGACAATGTTGCTAAGCCAAAAATATGAAATTTTTCCAACGAAAGAACAAAGAGAAACGTTAGACCGTTGGCTACAATATTGTCGTCAAACCTATAATTCTGCTCTTTTAGATAAACAAAGAAAATATAAGGAAAACAAAGAATTGTATACACGTTCTGACATGCAAAAGCAACAAACGATAGACAAGAAGAAGTATCCTTTTCTCAAAGAAGTGCCATCACAGCCCTTGCAAGAAGTATTTTTACGACTCAAAAAGGCCTATGATGGCTTTTTTCGTGGAGATGCTAACTATCCAAAATTGAAAAAGTATAAAGACTATAATAGTCTCACTTTCCCTCAGTTTGGATTCAAACCGAATAGGAAACATCGTTTAGCGATGTCGTTTGCAGAGAACGGAAAATTATATAACAAGGGATTAGGAGAAATAAAGATTCATCTTCATCGACCAATAGAAGGAACGATCAAACAATTGATTCTGAAACGCCAAGCTAAGAGATGGTACGCTATTTTTAGTGTCGAAAGACAAGCTGTATCTCCTTCTATCGATAGAGAAAATGCAGTTGGTATAGATGTAGGACTCCATGCATACGCTGTTCTTTCTAATGAAACGGTATTTGAAAATCCAAGATTTCTTTTGCAAAAAGAAAAACAATTGAAAAAAGCACAACGTAACCTTTCTAAGAAAAATAAAGGCTCTGCTAACTATAGAAAACAAGTAGAAAGGATCCGGAATCTTCACGAAAAGGTGGCGAATCAAAGAAAAGATTTTTTACACAAATTAAGTTATCATCTCACGCAAATGTATTCGGTGATTTGTATAGAAAATCTTGATATCCGAAATATGGTTCGGAACCGAAACGTGTCAAAGTCAATTTCCGATGCGGGGTGGGGGATTTTTCGTAAGCTGTTGATGTATAAGTGTGAAAAATTTGGAGGCTTACTTGTGAAAGTAGACCCAGCATATACATCACAAGATTGTTCGAGCTGTGGGCATCGTGTGAAGAAATCACTATCGATTCGGACACATATTTGCACAAAGTGTGGAACGGTATTAGACAGGGATCATAATGCGAGCCGAAACATTTTGCAAAAAGGGTTAGAGCAATTATTTGTAAGAACGACTGAGGATTGAAACTGTAGGGCAAGGTTGTGTCCAAACAGTATAAAAGACGCCTGTGGAGAGTATGTAAGACTACTTGGATTCCCAAATAGCAACGCTCTAGGAAACAGGAAGCCCCTTCTTCAAACAACTCGTAAGAGTGTTAAGGAGGGGTCATTCACTAAATGAATGTTTTCTTCATTCCCAACCTCACTTCTTTGCTATAATTAAGGAGAAATTCGATAGACGGAGGTCCATTATGGAAGAAAAACATGATCAGCCAATGATTAAGATGGAAAATAGCAGTATCGTTATCGTAAAAAATTCGGCTAGTATTATTATCGGTTTATTTTGTCTTTTATTATTCTTTGCGAAGCCATTTCGTAAAACGAAATGTCCTAAGTGTAGTAAGAAGGGGAAAAAGAGCAGGGTGAAAGAATAGTTCATCTATGTTTATATAGTTTATAAATTAATAATAAAAAAGGATGGCATAAGCCATCCTTTTTCATCACGTACTATAAGATTATAGTTTGATAACGTTTTTAGCTTGAGGTCCACGGTTGCCATCTTCGATTTCGAAGCTAACTTTTTGGCCTTCTTCTAGAGATTTGAAACCTTCAGTTTCGATTGCAGAGAAGTGTACGAATACATCGTTTCCGCCTGGAACTTCGATGAAACCAAAGCCTTTTTCGTTGTTAAACCATTTTACTTGTCCTGTTACTGCCATGATTATTTCCTCCTAAGAAAATACATATTTTTTAGTCTTCATACATAAAAAAAGAATCCACACATTACCAAATACGAAAAATAAAACAGGTCTCACATACTTTTTCTCGTTCGTTTTCAGCACTTGATAATATATGGATTGCTTGATTTAGTTATTCAACTGAGATAATCATAGCATACTTAAAATAGAATGTACAATATTTTTTGAAAATATTTATTTCTAAATTTTTATAAAACTATCAATTGATTTCTTATATAAAAAACAACAGGTGCCCTTAAAGGACACCTGCTCCCTCACTTATTTCCTAAACTGTGCCTCTTCCGTAGACCCTTTCAATGCCGTTGTAGAAGATGTTCCGCCTGTAATCACTTGTGCTACTTCATCAAAGTAACCCGTTCCAACTTCGCGTTGATGGCGCGTTGCAGAATAGCCATACTCTTCTGCTGCAAATTCTGCTTGTTGCAGTTCAGAATATGCTGCCATTCCGCGCTCTTTATAGCCACGTGCAAGTTCAAACATGCCGTAGTTTAAGGAATGGAATCCTGCTAGTGTTACGAACTGGAATTTATATCCGTATGAAGCAATTTCTTTTTGGAAGGTTGCAATTGTTTTTTCATCTAGTTTTTGTTTCCAGTTAAAAGATGGTGAACAGTTATACGCTAATAATTTACCTGGATATTTCTCATGAATTGCTTCCGCGAAACGCTTCGCATCTTCTAAATTCGGTTCAGATGTTTCACACCAAACAAGGTCTGCATATGGCGCATATGCTAAACCGCGCGCAATCGCTTGATCAAGCCCTGCATTTGTCCGATAAAAACCTTCTGGCGTTCTCTCTCCTGTAATAAATTCTTGATCAACCGGATCAATATCACTCGTAATTAAATCAGCTGCATCCGCATCTGTTCTCGCTACAATAATTGTTGGAGTCCCCATTACATCCGCAGCTAAGCGCGCAGAAATTAAATTACGTACCGCTGTTTGCGTTGGTAGCAATACTTTTCCGCCTAAATGTCCGCATTTTTTCTCTGAAGATAATTGATCTTCAAAGTGCACGCCTGATGCACCTGCTTCAATCATCCCTTTCATTAATTCAAATACATTTAGCTGACCGCCAAATCCAGCTTCAGCATCCGCAACAATTGGTACGAAATAATCTGTATCATCGCTGCCTTCCATATGCTGAATTTGATCCGCACGTTGCAGCGTTTGGTTAATACGTTTTACAACAGCTGGTACACTGTTCGCTGGATATAAACTTTGGTCTGGATACATGTGCCCGGATAGATTGGCATCCGCTGCCACTTGCCAACCACTTAAATAAATTGCTTTTAATCCTGCCTTTACTTGCTGCATTGCTTGGTTTCCTGTTAACGCGCCAAGCGCATTAATATAGTCTTCTGTATGAAGTGATTGCCAAAGTTTTTCTGCTCCCTTACGTGCTAATGTATGCTCAATATCAATCGATCCACGAAGACGAATGACATCCTCAGCAGAATAAGGACGCGTTACCCCTTTCCAACGCTCATCTAGCTCCCAGTTTTCTTGTAACTTTTGTATTCTTTCGTTTGTCATCTCTTCCATCCCCTTTTCACTTTATAAAATTTCGTAACCCGGTAATGTTAAAAATGTTTCAAATTCATCATTCTGTACTAAATTAGTAAAGAGCTTTGTTGCTTCTACAAATCTACCTTTCTCAAACGCTTCCTTACCAATCTCCTGTTCTATTTTCGCCAGCTCTTCCGCCTTAAACTCTTCTACTAAAGCAAAGGTAATGTTACGGCCGTCATGTAGTTTGCCGCCCTCATGCCGAATCCATTGCCACACTTGCGCCCGTGAAATTTCTGCCGTTGCTGCATCTTCCATCAAATTGTAAATCGGTGCTGCCCCGCGGCCGCTTAACCACGATGCAATATATTGAATGCCAACGCTAATATTCATACGAAGTCCTTCTTCTGTAATCGTTCCCATCGGTACTTCTAACAAGTCCTTTTCTGTTACATAAATCTCTTCACGTTTTCTAAAAATTTGATTCGGTGTTTTCATAATGTGATCGAACACTTCCATCGCAACCGGTACAAGTCCCGGATGGGCAACCCAAGTCCCATCATGCCCGTCTAAAGCCTCACGTTCTTTATCCATACGAACTTTTTCAAAAGCAGCCTCATTTGCTTCCGGATTATTTTTAATCGGGATTTGCGCTGCCATTCCGCCAATTGCTGGTGCATTCCGGCGATGGCACGTTTGAATTACTTTTAAAGAATATGAGCGCATAAACGGAGCCGTCATCGTAACTTGCGCCCGGTCTGGAAGCAAAAATTCATTATGATTACGAAAACTTTTTAAGAAACTAAAAATATAATCCCAGCGTCCACAATTCAGTCCGGCTGAGTGATCACGGAGTTCATATAAAATTTCATCCATTTCAAAAGAAGCGTGGATGGTTTCTAATAATGCAGTTGCTTTAATCGTCCCGTTCGGAATCCCAATGTATTTCTGTGCAAAAACAAAAACATCATTCCACAATCTTGCTTCTAAATAGCTCTCCATTTTCGGTAAGTAAAAATATGGTCCGCTTCCTTTTTCTAATAATGTTTTTGCATTATGGAAAAAGTACAAACCAAAGTCAACGAGACTCCCTGACATCTTTTCTCCATCGACTAGCATATGTTTTTCTTCTAAATGCCAGCCGCGCGGACGCACAATAAGTACAGCAGTTTTCTCACCTAAACGATACTCCTTGCCGCTTGGATTCTTATATGAAATCGTTCCCTTCACCGCATCTCTTAAGTTAATCTGGCCATCTATTGCATTGTGCCACGTCGGTGAGTTCGAATCTTCAAAGTCTGCCATAAAAAGATGTGCACCTGAATTTAAAGCATTAATCACCATCTTTCGATCTACTGGCCCTGTAATCTCCACCCGGCGATCTTCTAAATCTTTTGGAAGCGGGGCAATCGTCCAATCTCCAGCACGTATATGTGCTGTTTCTGGTAAAAAGCTTGGAAACTCCCCTGCATCAATTCTTTTTTGCTTTTCCACACGTTTTTGCAATAAGCTTTTACGGCGTGTATTAAAATTCTCATGCAGCTCTTTTAAAAAAGTGAGCGCTTCCGGTGTCAAAATTTCTCCATACGCCGGTAATACTTCTAAGGCGAGTGTAACCCGTGAAGTTTGCGTCGACATATTAGCATCTCCTTCTTAAACTGTTTTATAACAGATTTGATTTTATGTTTATATTATATAACAAATTTTCGGAAAAGGAAGGAGTTTTTCGAAAATTTAACTTATTTTTTATGAAACATCGGTTTCATCTACTGATTCATTCACCTTTTTATACAACAAAAAGGCAGGTGTTATATAACACCTGCCCTATTTTATACATTCACTTTTTCTTATTCTGCAGAAGGATCATTTATGATTGCATTGTATAAAAACTGCGCATATTGTTCACGCGTTACTTTCATACTTGGGGCAAAATTCCTTTCTCCAACCCCTTGTGCAATGTAATTTGATTGTACTGCGCTAATTGCATCATTCGCCCAATGGCCCGCTGGAACATCAGTAAAGTTATGTGGAGCTTTCACTTCTAATTCAAAAGCTTGCATAATAACTTGCGCCATCTCTGCACGTGTTAATGTAGCTTTCGGTCTAAAGTTACCATTTTCATCCCCTTGGAAAATTCCTAGCTCTGTTAAAGCTAAAATTTCTTCTGGAAACATTGTTGAATTTTCATCGATGTCTTCATATGGATTTTCATATTCATCTTGTGGTTCTATCCCAAAAGTACGATAAATTAATGCAGCCACCTGTTCACGCGTTACATTATCTCCCATACCAAACATTCCATTTCCATATCCTGCAATAATCCCTTCATTTGCTAAATCATAAATCGCATCATATGCCCAGTGTCCTCCTGGAACATCCTTAAATACGATGTGATTTGATTTTTGGACTACCTTCTCTTCAGCCTTTGCAATAGCGCTATCTGTACTTAACAAAACGCCACCCATAATTGTTAATGATGTTACGACTTTTAAAAACTTCTTGTTCACAAAATTGCCCCCTATGCATATGTATTTCCACTTTACTATAAATAATTAACAAAACAGACACAATATAGTTTTTTATATTAGTAGTGACAACTTTGTGAATCATATTACACCCTATGTTTTGTTTAGTAGATTGATAATAAATTTAATGTAAAATGATTATTTTGATGAAAAACCAACAAAACAGGCAGTTTTCAACAAAATATCCGTTATAAATATAAAATACAACTTAAAATCCTGTTATTCTTTTAAAAAACCAAAAAGCACAACGATTCTATCATTGTGCTTTTTTATAGTAACGAAGAGAATTCTCTTCTACTCTATTTTTCACTTTGTTCTTCTTTCAAATGATAATTAATAATTCCGTTGTATAAAAACTGTGCGTATTGTTCACGTGTTACAGTCATTCCTGGTTCAAACTTCCCATTCCCCGCTCCGACTACAACGTTGTTTGATTGCAAGGCACTAATCGCATCTGCCCCCCAGAAATTTTTCGGTACATCACGAAACGTATGCTTTTGTTTTATCTCAAATTCAAATGCTCTCGTAAGAACTTGCGCCATTTCTGCACGAGTTAATGATGCTTTTGGCCTGAAGTTACCACTTCCATCCCCTTTAAGGATTCCACGCTCTGTTAATGCCAAAATTTCTTCTAAAAACATTGTTGAATTTGCATGAAGGTCTCTATATGGATTATTCAATGCACCTTGCTTTTCTATTTTCAGTGTACGATACATTACGGCCGCTACTTGTTCGCGTGTCACCGGATCCCCCACACCAAACCTTTTGTTTCCATATCCTTCAATAATTTTGTGATAGGATAAATCGTAAATCGCATCAAATGCCCAGTGACCTTGCGGAACATCTTCAAATACCTTCATCTCTGGATACTCTTCTGCCTTTACAGAAATTCCATTTGTACTTACAAATATACTACTCACAATCCCTACTACAGCCATCGCACGAAATATTTTCTTCTTCATGGCTCTCTCTCCTTCAATTCTATTTTAATTAAAAATAGAAAAATAATAGATTGAATCTGATTATCTATATTACATATGATGCACTTCCAAACCACATGAATAAAACGAACAATCTGTGACATCTATTATTGTGAGCTTCACGATTAAAGGAGAGCAGGTGCGCTCTCTATCTATGTTAGAAATTCGAATTGTATGTAAGTCTCTTACTAGGAAGCTTCTCTCTTTGCTCCTTTTTTTCCTGCTTTCGGTTTCCGAAAAGTAAATGCCATACCAACAAAAATAAGGATAATCCCTACTATCTGCATTGTAGTTGGACGAAACCCTGTAAATACTGTATCAAGTAAAATAGCCACTCCAGGATCTAAGAAGACTAATATGGAAATTAAACGTGTTGGTAAATCTCGTAAACTATCAAAAAATAAATAATAAACAAAACCAGTATGAATCAGTCCTGTCGCTGTGATTGCAATCCAATTACTTTGCGTCAAACCATGAAATTCTCCAAAGTCTACAAATGGTAGTAATAGAAATATCCCTAGAAAAGTTTGTAAAAATGTCATGGCATAGGCGCTTGTATGCTTAATTCCTTTTCCCAAAAGCGTCGTAAATGCGTAAAATAACGCTGCAAGAAGTGCCCAAACCATTCCAGAAGACATCAGTTTCTCTATAGAGACACTCCCATCCACACCTGCGACTAACACAGTGCCACCAAAGCAAATCAGAATCGAAATAATAGATAACATTGTTAATCTTTCTTTAAACACGACACTCCCAATCATTAATACGATAATAGGTGCGAGATGATATACAGAAATCGCAATCGTCACTGACATAACTTCGAAAGCTTTAAATAAAAACACCCAGTTAAAAACAAGAAAAACGCCGCAAGCTAGTATTTGTAGTACTTCTTTTCTGTTCCACTTCTCTTCTTTAAACTGCCCTGTCGCAAGCCAGCATAACGCTAAAAATATAGTCGCGCAAATACAGCGAACAAATACCAATTCAAATGATGGTAAATTTGTTTTCACTGAAAAAAATCCGATGGAGCCAAAAATAGACATCGATACAATCATTTTTATAGCTGGCAATGATTTTGCTTGGAATAACATACTTGTAGTACTTTTTTGTAACAAAATAAACGACCCCCATTAATCTGAAACGAACATTCACACGTTAATTTCCTCAATATTCTTAACTTTAATTCTACACGAAGTGAAATAAAATGTGAAAAACAAACTAACACCACGACACATATTGCGTTGTGGTGTTATTTTAGTATTATTTATACGCATGGATGAATCCTCTCTCCCACCCCAAAAAGAAAGGTTTTATTTCCCCAACTTATATTTCTATCAATCCATCTCAATTCTCCAGCACCTAAATAACGGCTATTTTAACAAAAACTATCCACACTCATTTTCTCTTTCTGTTTTCACACGGCATGGGGAGAAAATAGGCCCTGACCGCTTCTACGCATGGACGGACGCTCTCTCTAACCCCTAAAAGAAAGGGGCTTATTTCTTTCCATTTCGCATTCACATAAAGTGAAACTTTAATCAGTGGGGGTTTTCTTCATCCCCCACTGATTCTCAGCCCTCACCAATCGGGCTTTTACGGGCAGTTGATCCCCCACCTACCTTCCTCATTTCTCTCTGAATCTTGAGATGGGGGTCTTACTGCCCGTTACTGCGGGATAAATAAAGAAGCAGCTCACTCGCTGCTCCTTATTTCTTCTGCTTCTCATACTCCTCAAACGCATGAATTCTCTCAAAAATCGGCGGGTGTGTATATAAGAAAAACTTCACTAACGCCGGCGGGTTCACTTGACTTAATCCTGTTTTTGATAAATATTGAAATGTTTTCACACCAGACTTTCCATCCTTCGTCATATCTAACGCATATTGATCAGCTGCTCGCTCTTCTATACGAGATACATAGTTAGATAGCGGGCTCACCGCAAAAGATAATACGGAGGAAACCAAGAAAAACAATGGTAGAATGGAGAAACATGCTACTTTCGAAATTTGTAATGTGTCTCCCCATTTCCGTACACACATGTTTATAATACGACTAATCAAATACATCCCTACAAACGTTAATACAATATAGCTTGCCACGCCCCAATATATATGTTTCATCACGTAATGTCCCATTTCATGAGCCATAATAAATAAAATCTCTTTATCTTTCAATTGCTGGAGCGTTGTATTCCATAATACAATTCGAGAATTCGATCCAATACCTGTTACATATGCATTTAGCGCATTCGTTTTCTCAGACATATTCACTTCATATACATGTTCAGCTGGAATATGTGCCCTGTCAGCAATTGCTAAAATTTTCTCCTCCAGTTCTTTATTTTGCAATGTAGAAAAGTCATTGTATAACGGATCAATTAAAACAGGCTGTACAAACGTTAAAAAAATTGTAAATGGCACAGATAAAGCCCAGCCCGCTAACCACCACCGCTTCGGAAATTTATGAATCAACCATAAAAGGACAGAGACGATGAGTAACATTGTAATATAATTTACCCAAAAACTGATCACATGATCTTTGATCCAGCTCGCTGTTGATTGTGTTGAAATGCCGTAATCAATTGAGATTTGATGACTCAGCCATTGTAGTGGCAGCGCAAGCGCAGTCGTCAGCAATGATAAATAAAAAAGATAAATAGCAACTTGAATGATCCGTACCTTTGCTGTTTCCTTTGACCATTTTTCAAAGCGTTTGGATACGCCTAAAACAAGCACAAATAATAGAATAATCCACTCTAAAGGTGTCGTTAAAAAAAAGAGTAAATTTTTCACACGTGAGTAATCCTGACTTAATGTAAGTTCCTTCGCATTCATAAACGTTTGTGGATCAGCACTTGTTCCTTTATACGCATATGGAATAATTTCATGATTCCATCCAAATAAATACCAATATATAAATAACGCAAAACCAACGTACAAAAAAAGTGACCATTTCACAACCTTTTTCACGGTATCTCCTCCTCTATGCTGCCTGTCTCTTATTATTGTAAGTTCGTTCTTTCAAAAATAGAACAAGCTAACAATCAGAATTGTCATTCAATTTTCAATCCCTCTTAAAAAATCCTCGGATTTTTCTTATAAAATGAAACTGGGAGGGATAGAACTTGAAAAAAATTTATATTACTTTTACATTAGGTTTAATCATTGTAATCGGAATTGGAATTTACTATTTTACAGATTATCGTAAAGCTTCTGCTGAAATACCACGCGGGATTGTTATGGAGGATGTAAATGGTACAACGCTATCTTTTGATCAACTACCGAAGAAACTTAAACTCGTAGAATTTATATACACAAAATGCCCTGATATTTGCCCTGTTACGACCTATAAAATGAAACATTTACGAGACGAATTAGAGAAGGAAAAACTGTTTGGAACAAAGGTTGAGTTCATTACAATTACCATTGACCCAAAATTCGATACAAAGGAAATCTTAACTACATATGCGGACACATTTGAAATGAAAAAAACAAAAGGATGGCACTTACTTCGCGGTGATGTAGATGAAACGAAACAACTAGCAAATACATTTAACTTTCAGTACCGCGACCCTGGAAGCGGGCTTTATATTCATACTTCAAACTCCTATTTACTCGATGAAAATGATCATTTAATTGAAGTTTTTGGTATGGGAGAACGCGGGTTTAACAGTAAAAAAGTACTTGAGAAAATTAAAGATGCGTTATGAAAAAGGTAAGTGAAATTTTATAGGCGATTCAACAAAGGATATCGACCATTCGGCAAATAACGACAAAGCAAGTGTCTACTGGATCTTGTTCCCCACCACGCTGCAAAACCTCTTCTGTAATGAGAAGAGGTTCTTTCTATTTATTATGCTACGAATTTAAAATCCTATCCATTCTATTATTTCTCTATATGTTTCCTCGGCTCGTATGTTGGAATCAGAAACGCGCTCATGATCCAACAAACAAGGCCGAAACCACTTATATATTTCCCATATTCATAATTGTTTACATACACTTTGCCTACAATAATTAGGATAAATCCAAGTAAAACAACTATATATCCAACTTGTTTTTTCGCCATCACAACTCAGCATCCTTTATTGAAAAATGTTAACAAAAAAATTAAGATCTTGAAAAGAAATGGAGCTATACTTCATAATTCCTTGTACAGTTAGAAGTAGTATAAGACCAAGTACACATATATAATTAATTCCATCTTCACTTCTTTTCTCAACTACAATTCCGCCCGCAATACATAGCAGCCCTAGAATATGAAGTGCTAAATAAACAAAAAAGTATGCTTCATTCCAGCGAATCCCTACATTCACTGTCGTAATAACAATTAAACTCACCATAATCAAATAAAACAGTTTATTTGACCGCATCGTTTCATTCATAGAATCAGATACATTCCTTTCTATATAAATCTTATTAGATTTTCAAACATATAAATCGCTGCTATGAGAACAAAAGGTGATCTGCACTCGTTTTCTCCCTTTGTTTTCACACGGCATGGGGTAAAGCTTCTATCCATAGACGGATTCTCTCTCCCATCTAAAAAGAAAGGGTTTATATTTTTCGTTATTCAATACATTCTATGTTATCTAAACTATAATTCTCTCACTTTATTTGTGTATACTACTGGCACCTCTTTACTCATATAACGACGATTCATATACAAAAAGATGAGTACCAAATTTAATCCAATGATAAAAATAACAAGTCCTGTAAAAAATGGCGTATAAGTAGAAAAATCTGCAAAGCTTATCATTTCTTCCTTACTCAAAATGAGAGATGTAATAAGTACAATCGTATTATTTAACATATGAATACTAATTGGCATCAATAAACTTTTCGTCCGCATGTATACAATCGATAGGACGATACTAAACATGACGGCACCGAGAAAATCAATATGCAAACATCCGAAAAGAAGCGCTACAATCACCATCGCTTTTCCAGCTCCCCACTTTGCCGCAAAACGCTGAAATAAAAAACCTCTAAATAAAAATTCGCATGTAATAGGAGCGATCAAAACGATGATAATAAATTGATATACGTATCCACCCGCATTACTTATAATGGGTTCGTTTAATATATTCATCATAAAACTTGGTGTAATCCATGCAAAGCTATACATATACAATACAAGATATCCATAACTAAAAAGAATCAGCATTCCTGTAATCATCAAAACTTGTAAAATATTAAATGATTCTTTTCTATTCATAAATACAGTAAACGGCACACGATGACGCTTACATTGATAGAATAACCAAACGGATGGAAATACGTATAGTACAAGTATGCTTGTAAAAGAAGAAAGTGATATATGAAATGTATTCTCTAGTACTTGTTTACCAATATGTTCAACCAAAACAAGTAGTATAAATACAATTAAAAAATATCTGGCTCGCATTGAATAAAACGGATTCATCCCCATCTCCTCCCCTATGTTACATTTATCATATCATTCCAATCTTATTTTTAAGCTAAGAAAACCTTAAATTTTCCTTAAAAATCCCATAACTTACAAGAAAATGTTATGATAATCGATGAAAATAGGGGGCGATTCAGATTGTATCATGCAAATATTTTAATTGTCGATGACGAAACAGCAATTCTACAACTATTAACTACGATTCTACAAAAAGAAGGTTTTTCCCATATGACAACGGCTACTTCCGCTGAAGAAGCTTTGCTCTTAGTGGAGAAAAATCATTATGATTTAATGATTTTAGACGTCATGCTTCCAGGACAATCTGGTTTTGATATTTGTCCAATCATCCGTCAAAAAACGGACTGTCCAATTTTCTTTCTAACAGCTAAATCATCTGATTTAGATAAAGTATCTGGTTTCTTATACGGGGCAGACGACTATATTACAAAACCATTCAATCCACTTGAAGTTGTCGCTCGTATGAAAGCACAACTTCGAAGACATATGAAACAAGCGCTACAACCAATAAAAGAACATACCCTTTCATTTGGGAGATTCCAAGTAGATAAACATGCTGCTGAATTAAAAGTAGATGGAGAAATTGTGGAATGCTCAGCTCAGCTCTTTCAACTATTACTCTTTTTCTGTGAGCATCCAAATTACGTATTTTCAAAAGAAGAGATATACGAAAAAGTATGGGGTGCCCCTGCTTATAATGGTGATGACAATACCGTTATGGTCCATATTCGAAAGCTCCGTGAAAAAATTGAACTTGATCCAAGTAACCCGAAGTATATAAAAACAGTGCGCGGGCTTGGATATAAGTTCATTACAAATTAGGTGATGACTATGAATTTAAGGAGAAGACTCATTATCCAATTTATTATCCAACATATTTTTGTCTTGTTTACTTTACTCATTGCAGTTATCATTGCTTTCGTCTACTTAGGTCATCTTTTGAATACGACCCTTTATGAACCAAACGTTCCTGAGTTTGATGACTTTACGATTTCCCAATCCGTTTCTTCAGAAAATAAACGGATTACGTTAAGTTCTGAAATAGAAAAAATGGTTGAGGAGAAAAATGATTGGCTTCAAATCGTTGACGAAAATGGAAAAGTACTTTATGACTTCAACACCCCTGAAGATGTTCCTGGTTCTTATACGAAAACATTATTAGTTGCCTATTTACAGCACCAAATACAAAACCCTTACAAATTGACGTATTGGAACATTGAAGTAGATGAAAAAAAAGTAATTGTGATTTATGGCGGAAATATAAAAAGCAATGTGTTACTGCAACAATTAAGACAAGAACACAGTTCACTGTTAGCAGCTTCCTTCGCTTTAACAGAAAAGGAACAGAAACAGCTTACGAAAGAAGGGGCTACGCTACAAATATTTAACGCAAAAGGAGAAGAGATTTTTGCTTATCCAAAATTAAAAAGAAAATCCTTTTCAGCCATTCAAGCTGCGCTTTCGGAAAAAGAGCCTTGGAATGTGAAAGAAACAATTTCTAGTTTTTACAACCCAGAAGATGAAACCTTATTTACGATAACAGTAAAAAATGATTACTATTCTCCATCCGATATGAATGATGATATATTAATGAAAAAAATATCCATAGGGTTTGGTGTTTCAATTTTAATTGCTTTCGTCTACTTAGTTATTCTTTCTATTTGGTATGGAAGAAAATTTGGCAAACCATTATTACATACAATGCGCTGGCTCAAAAATATTGCTGGCGGAACATATGAGGAACCGCTCAATAAAAAAGGAAAGACCGTTCGTTTCAGGCGCTCTGGTAAAGAAAAATGGTCATTTAGGCTATTTAAAGATGTAACAAATGCGCTGGAACACCTTACAGTTGTTCTCAAAAAAAATGAGTCTATCCGAAAAGTGATTGAGCAAACACGAGAAGAATGGATCGCTGGACTAACAC
Source organism: Bacillus sp. TL12 (assembly GCF_022625245.1). NCBI lineage: Bacteria > Bacillati > Bacillota > Bacilli > Caryophanales > Bacillaceae > Bacillus > Bacillus sp. TL12. Next base: position 88,297 of record NZ_JAJJBY010000018.1, read on the forward strand.
ATGATTTAAAAACACCGCTTAGTTCCATTTACGGTTACTCTCTTTTATTAGAGCCAAATCAATATAACTGGACAGATAAAGACATTCAAGAATTCGGCCGCGTGATACGAGACAAATCTCAATATATGACCACACTCATTGATGATTTAAGCTTAACGTACCAATTAAAAAATAATGCGATTCCTTCGCAGCACTCGCAAGTTGAGATTAATCAATTTGTTCAAAAAGTCTTATTACAATTTATTAACAACCCAACACTTCAAAATCAAAACATAGAATTTGTTCCTAGCTCCAGTAGCATTCATTATTCTATTGAAGAAAAATGGTTCCAGCGCATCATCGAGAACTTATTGGCAAACGCAGTAAAACATAATAACGAAACAACAAATGTGACTGTAAAACTTGGACAGAATAAACACTCTTTCACACTTTCTATTTCTGACAATGGAAAAGGGATGGATGAACAAACGAAAGAACTTTTATTTGATCGATACTATCGTGGGACAAATACAGAAGAAAATAATGCCGGAACAGGACTTGGCTTAGCGATTACAAAACAACTTGTTTTGGCGCATAACGGTACAATTTCTATTGAAAGTGAACTTGGGGAAGGGACATCTATTACAATGGTATTTCCCTTCACACCTAACTGCCAAAAACCATCTTCATATAAAGAGCAACTTTAATCAAGCTTTCGCTGATTAAAGTTGCTCTTTCTTGTTAATGTTTTAATCTGTTTCATGCTATCGTATCCATATTACATATCGTAAGCCTTTGTACGGTACACTTCTTGATTTTGTAACTTTGGTTTTGTATTCACTCTTACTTTCCCTATCATATATGGACCTATTTTTGTCTTATTTAAAAGATATACCACAGGAATTGGACATAATATACCAACCAATATATCAATACTTATGGATCCAAAAAGAGTACTAAACTGTGGAAACTTTTCTAATATCATATTAGATATCGTCCGATGAAAAAATGGATGTAGCAAATAAATTCCAAATGAATACTTATTGATTAATATTAAAGCTTTAGGTACATGCTTTATTTGGGATGCAATCTGGAAAAGCACTAGTATTGTACATATTGTAAATAAAAGAACATCCACTCTTTTAGAACTCGTCATAGTTAAAATCTCAAAGTATTGGAAAAGGATTACTGTGGTTCCTGTTACGATCCATGAAGAAATAATCCATTTCTGATTTTTATTTAACCATGTCTTAAACTCCTCATAACGAGTACCTGCATAATATCCAATAAAAAAGTAAATGATCCAACCTGGAAATGGCATCCACGAGTAGTAATACCAAATATCATTTGCATATGGAATATCAAAAGGTGGAACAAAATTAAAGAAGCCTAAATAGATTACATTGATAAGTAGCGCAGCAACAAGAACAAATTTAGGAGAAAGAAACTTCTCTACTTTATTAAAAATCATGTGGAGGAAATAGAATTGAAATATAATCAAAACAAAATAACCATGAAACTCCCCTAATACAATATGTCTTATAGATTGTACTACAATTGCATCGAGTCCATTCATATAATTTGACTGAATCGCATAAAAAATACCCATACATATATAAGGCAATAAAATAAATTTTACTCTTTTGAAAATGAATTGATTCGGTATTTTATCTCTATAGTTATAAACGATGACAAATTCAGATATAAACACAAACATAGGTGTACCGTACATAAGTAGTAATTGAAGATATGATACCAATACATCTATTGTATTTTCAGATTCAAAATTCGCAGGACTTCGTGTTATAGCATGTATGAGAACTACACTTAAACATGCTAAACTTCTTAATATTGTAATTTCCGAAACTTTGCTTTTCATAAACTCCACCTTCAACATAAATTACATACCCATAACCATTGCATCGTCATTACATTTATACATATCCTGAAATATTTTCAATTAGTGAAATACAATAGAATTTATAGAATAGGCATGCAAAGCATATACTACGCGCCATTTCTTAAAAAACGCTTAAAATGCTGTTGAGAATTTTAATCCAATCAAAATTCTCAACACACATGTCCATTTTTTAGTTAATGATACCGTAACATATTTTGTTTTCAGATTTAAGAAAGTGACTTTAGTTTATTAGTGCTTAATACATTTGTTCAAAAAAACGCCATATTTTCTGCATATTTCTACAAAAAGAATGACGTTTTTCTAATTATTCAGATATAAAATCATCTAACGCTACAATTCTTGACCGGCACTAAATAGTGAACACTTCACGAACAGCCCCTACTTCAATGCCCCCATCATTTTTCATAATCGTTGGACGAAGTACCCGAAGCCGAGCTATCGTTTCTTTATTCGTATACTGAATTTGTTCCAAAATAGAGGCAACAATGTTAGGCCATACATCTTCCGAACCATCTAGCACTTTTAATGCAACGCCAAGCTTCTCCTCTCTCAAACCAAAGCAATAAACACCTTTCGCTCCGCCTTTTGCTACAATGTTTGGGTCTTCCAACAAAGTAGAACAATTGAACTACCCCCACCTACCTCTACAAGAGCTTGAGGTGGAGGGTTCTCCTGTCTCTGTCCTCACAAAAACAGTTCCTCTCGTTCAACAAAGAGGATACAACGATATAGAGTTCGGTAGTGTCTGTATGGAATGTAAGACGACCTATTCTATCTTCCGACGAAAGGCAAACACAATAGGTACAGCTACTTTTTCTTATATCGAGGCTAGAACACTTTGTCATGCATCCAGTTCCTAGACTTATTATCTGCTCTGGTAATAAGCGTAAAAATCTGGGACAAGGTGTTCTTTTTTTATCATGCAAATCGTTTTGCTAGTTTTTTCTTTTCATTTTCAAATAAGTTTAATCGCTCGATTTGTAAAACTTCTTTCGGCTGATCTACGTCGTATAACTGATAGAAATGATGCGTGCGAATATCCAATTGATTGTTTAATTGATGCCAATGGCTCCAGTGATGTGCTTCTTTATTTGGAATATAAGACTGCAATACCTTGGGCACTTTTTCTTTATACCCTAACCCACGGCGTCCAATCGTAAAAGCTGCGGATTGATGAATAGAGATGCCGAATTTCCGCATATATTTCATCTTTCCGGAGATTGAAGTGTACGCGGGATTCACTTGAAAGACAGCCACGCCCTTTTTATTTGCACGATTCAGAATTGCACTGGTCATCTTCTCATACGCGAACATACTCTTCATCCGATTCGCTCGCTTATTCCCATATCGATTCCCTGTTTTCGATTGGGTCGTATCTAGTTTCTCTAGTACAATTGGTTTGTTATACCGCTCCGCTAAGTCCACTAAGCGAATCGCTTCCGCTTCGATGATCTTTGTGATTTGTCCTGTGGATTTACCCATGATAGAAAAACGAAGGGAACCACTTCCTTTATAATTTCCATCCTTCGTTACATTTGCCCAAGCAAAATGCTCAAGATTACAATCTACACCGATCACACCATCTGATGTGCTGTAATTCGTGTGTGGATTTTCCGGTACATCGACTACACATTTCACAATATAATAGGAACCATAGTCTTCCACAGACCATGCGATCGGTTTGCCATACTTTTTCTTATTCTTGCACTGTAGTTGGGTTGTGATTACTTCTTCAATGGCTTCTTGTCCATATGGGAACGTAACAGCTGGAAACATAAGTGTTTTCCCGAAACTTGTCGTCATCCACAATTCTTTTGTCTCGGGCACATACTGAAATACAAAATTGCCATGTTTGGCATCTTTCCGTCCAGATAGGATCAGTTGTTTATTTCGAGCACGAGAAAATAATGTTTTCCATTTGTCATGGTTACGTACAAACTCGCGGATGGTAAATTGCGAGCGAAACAGTTTTTTGCTTCCAAATACTGCGCTTGGAATATTCGTTTGATCGGATGAAAGTTTTTGCGTTAAACGGGATTGTCTGTGAGTGAGATGACCGATTTTCGCCTGAATTCTTTTCATTTGAACATCTAAGTATTGGTGTTCAAACAGATATTCACTTAGCCAAATTAAGGTGTCTTTTTTACGAGATAAGGAGATGAGGTTGTTGTGTTTTGCGAAGCGAGTGTTTTTCGGAAACGTCAGCGTTCCTTTCACACAACTTTGTTTGATTTTGCGAAGATTTGTTAGTTTTGTCCGTTCTTGTTTCAACTTTTTCTTGAGCTTCTTAAGCTTCTCTTGCGTTTGCTTCTCATATTGTTTTTGTAACGCCATTAAACCTGGAAACAACGCCTTTGCTTCTTGCGCCGCACTGTTTGCATAATAATCATTCAATTGATAGTTCCGCTTGAGAACGAGATGAAGACTGTCTGTATACAACTTACGGTTCCAACGTTTTTCACGAACAATCGTTTGAAACGCAAAGCGTTTTGCCTGATTAAATGTTTCGATTGTCTCTGCCAATGCATCTACCATTTCATGCGGTACATCTATCTTGTAGATCCGTTTCGAAAAATACGCTTTCTTCACCTGTTCTCACCTCCATTTATTTGATAAGATTATTATACACCCAATCGAACGTTAATTCCGAAAAGGAGAGATGTTTTCTTTAAAAAGAAAAAACCGATTCATCCCCCACCTTCACTTCGTTTAGAGGAGGGGGTCTTCTCGGTTAAAATGATAAAGTTTGCAGAAGCGACCATCTTATATTCTTGATTCATAACACTCGTCATTCTCTCCACCGCATTTCTTAAAGCAACGTCACCAATTAAATGCGGACACGCTAACTTTAAATACGTAATTGCCATATTGCGTAAAGGAATAGCAAACACAGGAACACCACACCCATCTACACCAATATGTATATCAGAAAGTGAACACTCAGATAAATACGATAGAATATCTAGTATTTTAAGTTGAAGTGGATGTTCTCTTTCCCAGTACCCTTCTACCGGATATCCTAACTCGTGACATACAGCGATAAATCCCATATGCTTACCAAAACAATTATGATATAGCTTTCTTTTCTCTACATTTTGCCATAGCATATCTTCTTTTGGCTTCGCATTCAATGGATAAGATGCCGGGCAAAACAATTCATTTTCATTGATTGATAACTTTGTTTTCATCGTCTCCAGCGCTTCAATATGGTAACTCTCTCCGCGATGAGAAGCTGTAAGTAACGCTGCCTCTCCCTTCGTAAGTTCATACTTTTTATCAATTCCCGTAAGAAAAGCTGGCAAAGCCTGAATCGGTTTCGCTGCAGAGCGGAAATATGTCTTATGTTCCGCATTGCCTACCTGATATTTCACTTCTTTCTTCTCATTCACGCCGCATATTACACCTGCATGCATATTTTCTAGTAAATTAGCCCTTGTTTCTTCTACTAAAATTTCGTAATTCATTCCCCCCACCCCTCTCTCGTGCTCGTGCAATTTCTACAACAACATCGCTATCGTAACAATGAAAAATAAATATCGTCAATATTCAGAAAGAAATAACAAAAAAGAGTTTCCTACATGATTAGGAAACTCTTTTCTCTTCTTATTGTTGTTTCTTCTGCACCGGCAACCAAATCTCAACTTGCGCAAATTCACTCTTATCCGCATGACAGCGTTCATCGTATAATTCAAACTCTGTCACTCCCGCATGCTCATACCCTGAGTGAGGGAACCATTCTGTGAAAATTGCATTCCACGTTTGTTGAATAGAGGACACCATATCTTCATGCGGTACTTTAGGCGTTGTAAATACAGCGTAAGTTGCTTCTGGGAACGTGCGATGCGCTAGTTCAGTTGGTACGCCATCAAAACTTGTTACTTCCATTCCAATCACATATGTGAACTCTCCTGTTTCTAACTGAAAATCTGTGCACATCCCAAGCTCTACATATTGCTCTGTATGTTTACGATTTGGAATGTTACTCGCAAGATTATTCTTCAAATAACAATCCCAAAATGACGGAATATCTGTAAGGTTTTTTCCTTCTTTACTAGTTGTTTTCATCTCATATCCCGCTACATAAAACGCTGGCTTCTTTTCAATACGAAATTCCATTTGTATTCCCCCTAAATATGGATTGAACTTTCGTTGCTTCACATTTGCTTTATGATACATTGGCGTCTGAATTCCTTGCTTTCGGTAGCTACTTGGCGTCATATGAAACAACTTTTTAAAGGCTCGAATGAACGTTTCATGAGATTGAAAGCCGTGTTCTAATGCGATATCAAGAATTTTTTCTTCCGTATGAGAAAGCTGATAAGCTGCCCGGGCTAGCCTCCTCTTCCGAACATACTCCATGACAGTGTCGCCTACTAACGCTTGGAATACACGATGAAAATGATACTCTGAAAAACCTGCAATACGGGCCAAATCACTTAATGTTTGTTTCTCCATTACATCTTCTTCAATATAATCAATTGCTTTTTGAATTTGTGTTTCATAGCTTTCCATCTCTGTTCACCCGCCTTATATGTATTATGATAGAAGAAAAGACAATTGTTTTCTTGACGTTTTTTGCTTTTATCCCGCATTAACGGGCAGTAAGACCCCCATTCAGCAAAAGCAAAGAAGCTAGAGGGAATCAACTACCCGTAAAAGCCCGATTCGTGAGGGCTAATAATCAGTGGGGGGGATGAAGCTCCCCACTGATTAAAGTTTCACTTTATTTTACAGAAATTTGTAACTTTTATAAATGAAATTCGTTGTTATAAGTGAAGGGAAGGAGATAAGTGAAAAACAAGCACACACTTGAAGAAATTTATAAACAACATATGCATGACCTCTTTCGCTATCTTCTCTCCCTAACCGGAGACTTCCACTCAGCAGAAGACTTAATGCAAGAAACCTTTTATCGCATGCTCGTCCACATTGACTATTACAAAGGTGAAGAAGTTCGGCCTTGGTTATTTACAATCGCCTACCATGCTTTCATTGATTGGAAGCGAAAAGAAACAAAATATAAAACAACAACACTAAAAGATTTTCACTTACCCGATGTTTCAAGTACAGAAAACGCCTATCTTGCAAAATATGAAATTGCAAAACTCCCCTCATGTACGTGACGCTACACTTGGAGATATTGAATTTTGGAATTGGTTTGACCGTCCACATGGCTCTCGTCACTAAAAATAAAAACAACCATTCGAAATGGAATGGTTGTTTTTATTACATTAATTAAAAGTAACATCAATCTGAATAACCTCCGACCGGCTACCAAGCCGTAGCGGTGGTCCCCAAAAGCCGAATCCAGAAGAAACAATTGCATGAAATGTTTCCCTTTGCAAGTATCCCCAGTCTAGTTCATACATTCTTCTCGTAATCAAATGATTCGGCGCCATTTGCCCGCGATGTGTATGGCCTGATAATAGTAAATCAACGCCAGATTCTGCTGCTTGTTTTAGTTCAAACGGCTGATGATCCATCGCAATAACGGGAAGCTCTTTATCTACTATACTCATAAGTTCTTCAAAGCTTTTCCGATCTCGCTCTGTTTTATCTCTTCTTCCAACAAGATAAAAACTATCTTCCACTTTGATGACTTCATCTAACATGATATGGATATCTATCTTATCCATCTCTTGCAGAAATGTTGGGATTGCTCTCCCGTAATATTCATGATTTCCGAGTACCCCATACACACCAAGAGGCGCCTGCATCTGTTTCATCACTTGTCCCATGTTTTTCTTAATAAATTCACCTGGATGATCATCAATAATATCTCCCGGAAACACGATAATATCTGGCTTCATCTCATTTACGTGATGCACTAACCTTTTCAAATGAGAAATGCCTGATAGTTTACCAAAATGCATATCAGAAGCCATCGCAATGCGAAGTGTTTTACGACCTTTCGCTTCTTTCGGTATATGAATTTCATATTTTCGAACAACCGGACTATACGCGTTAAATGTCCCGTAACCGAATATGAAAATGAACATACTAAGAGTCACAATCCCTGTCCACATAATCACCGTATCTATCGGTGTGAATAGTTGTAAAAGAAATACCGCTATATCAGCGAGTGGTAACAATATAAGGGCATATTGTATCACCGCAAACCAATAGGAACCAATTGTCCTTAAAAAAGGTAGAAACTTGAATACCTGAACAATTAAATACGCATATGAAAATAATCCAACTACCACGGCGTAATACCCCCACGATTCCCAGCCGAAAGTCGCTTGAAGCCAAACCCATCCGTTCCATCCGATGTAAAACATCAGTAATGTATATAAAACGAAAATAGTAACTATATTGAAATATCGACGAAGTTTCACAATATGCCTCCTTTTCTATTTCTTTTATTATAACCTGTAATCTTTTCATACTGTAAATCATATGTACTGCCAAAGATTACACAAATAAAAAACACTAAACAATTTGTCTAGTGTTTCTTATTTCCCTATATTTAAAAATACAATTGTACTTTTCTTGTTTTGGGATACCGCCACACGTCCATTAACTTAAGAATTTGCTTTACCCCCAAGTGTAAAAAAAACGTTATCCTTTCCTATAAGTCTACAGAAAGAAAGCGTATTTTTTCATTTTAGGGGGTATTTTATTTTGTTAGCTTGATAGTGATGTGGTTCTACCCCACATCCCCTTTAATTTGAAAACACTTACTCCATCTAATGACCCTTTAATGGAATAACATGACTGACATTTTTAAACAACTCTATTGACACTTAACACTACCATCAATACTACACTTCGTTGAGCCACATTATTACAAATTTATTGATGTAGTTGAGATGGACTCACTTTTTGAATTTGAACAAGTATATCAAACGATTTACCTAATGATATATCAACAGTTTTTGGTATATCAGGGCCTTCGGTAGTTATTCCAGCGAAAATTGGATGTTGTTCGTTTAACCAAGTTTTTGTCACTCCGTTCGCCTTACGTAAATCAATAAAAAATTGATCTTTTTTGACTTGTCCAAAGATGTAGTTATAACTGTTTGGATCATCTGATTTTAATGTTCCATATGGGCCAAATTCACGGTCACTATTATATACATTATATCGTCCTTCGTAAACTGATGTTCCAATAGATACATACCGTTTTCCATAATATTCCGCTAAATGCTGCCCAGCTACTTTAGGGTATATAAAAGGAATCATATTTGTTTTCGAAACGTGTCCATTATGTCCCCATACAATAGTTTTTCCTAAATGTTCTTCAGTCCACTTCGCATTTTCATACATTGCAATATCATGTTTCAAAAAAAGGTCCGATGGTTTATCAGGAGGTGATGCTAACATTGTAGTAAACTGTTCAATAATACGGGCATTTTGTTTTATCCATGCGAATTCTTTGGATTTTCCATTTAGATAACTTTTATTTTGTTCTAATAAAGCACTGATTTGTTTAGCATCTGAAATATACTTTTCTTTTTCTTCTTTCGTAAGGCTTCCAAAGGTATTCATATCCTTTGTTACAGGAATAAGACCTTTTATCTTCTCTTCTACTCTAGGCACAAGATCTGAATTATTTATTTTTATATATTCTATTATATTATTATAAACATTTTCGTTTACTGATTGAATATCCATCCCAATTACTCGCACTTTAGATTTATGTTTTGGATTAGCATTATATTGCTGAATCCATTCAAGTAGATTTAATATTTCTTTCGTGTTAAATGCAGGTGATAGATGTTGGCTTGGGTTTCCCTTACCAGTAAGAACATATCGATCAAGTTCCAAGGCTCTGTCCCATCCCTCCTCTAAAACTAAGTTGATAAAGCCCTTTTCAGATACTAAATAATTTACAATGCGGTGTTTCATTGTAAAAATTTCATGAGCCCCGTGCGTAGCTTCACCTAAACCTACAATTGAAGCTGACCCTACCATATTCTTAAGTGGTTTTAAATCATTAAGAGATGCAGTTGGATTAGTTGTTTTTAAAGGCTTTGCATGCGCTTCTAACCATTCCGCTATTTGATTTGTATTGTAGGGAGCTGTAACAGAAACTTCTGTTTTCGAATCTGCATAAGTATTTCCTACAAAATTAGTCAGTATTATAGCAGAAGCACCAAGTGCAATAATCATTTTCTTTTTCATAAAAACCTCCTGAAATACTTACTTATTAGTTTTTTGACATGCTCTAAGGACTTCCGTTTAAACCATTAATTCACTTATTACTGTTAAGATAAATTTATTCTAGTTCCTAAAACTCACTTATTTCTTAATAGGTTCTTAAGAAATCCTTAATTCACTCATATCAATATAAAACCAAATAACCTTCCATCAAAAAATAAAGGAAGCAGGTTATTTGGTTATTCATTTTGTAAGCTTAATGCTCAAGTTAGTCATTTTTCACACGGTTAAACTTTACTAAAAAAAACGTTATCCTTTCTAAATAGGCTAGAT